>DASWVA010000698.1:0-8514 GCA_036401415.1 Streptosporangiaceae bacterium | reverse complement strand
CAAAGTGGCTGACTCTGGATTATGCCGGGATCAAAGGGGTGCGGCGGCCGCCGCAGCGGCCCCGGACCGCATCGGCAGTTGACTGGCCGGCCCACCGCCAGCGGTCAACCGGACAACGCCCACCACGGCGGAAATGTTGTTTCAAAGTGGAGAATTCCCTTCATGTACGAGATGTCGTGCGATAGCGTGCCGGGCAGGTAGGCGGTACCTAGGTGACCGCTGAGGTATGCCTGGTCCCAGCGGCTGGGGGAAACTTGATCATTTATGAACCTCGTGAATACATGCCGGCCGGGCGGATCCTCCGCCCGCCGCCCGCACGCTCCCGGTGACCCCGCGTTCCAGGGTCACGGCCAGCGAGCAGTCTTCGCTGGCGGACCTGATGACGCCGTCTCGGCCACCATGGGAAATCGAACAGTCACCAACGACTCTGGATGGGGACCTGCATGTACGGGAAAATGAGCCTGGCGGGCGGGACGATCGCCACCGGAGCGTTGCTGGCCGCGGGAATGCACATGATGACCTGGGTGATCGCAGGCGGTTTCGCCGTAGTCCTCGGGGGGCTCACGCTGTACCGGCTAGCAACCATAAAGGCCAGGAGATAATCCACCGGGTAACCATCGGTGTTTCTGTTCCGGTTCTCGGCGTCGCCGCGTTCCTGGTCGTCCGGCTGACCACCAGCGTGGTCCTGATCAGCTACTGGATTTTCGGTGCCGTGGTCATCGCCGTCTGCCTGATGGCCTTCGTCCGCGGTCGCAAATTTGTGAACTTCCCGGTCGCCCGCGGCGCGACCATCGCGATCGTCCCCGCCTACAACGAGCCTCTGGACAAGCTGTACGCCTGTGTCCGCAGCCTGCTGGCGCAGACGGTGCCCCTGGACAAGATCATCGTCATGGACGACGGGTCCGCTGAACCGGTCGTGCCGTTCGACGCGCCCGGCGTGGAGTGGATCCGCCAGGCCAACACGGGTAAGCGCGGTGCCCAGGTGGCGGCCCTGCGGCGCTTCCACCGCGACGAGTTCCAGTTCGTGATGACCGTCGACAGCGACTCCACGCCGTACCCGGATGCGCTGGAGCACCTGCTCCGGGCCATGAGCAGGCGGAAGGTTCAGGCCGCGACCGGATGGATCTACATCCGCAACTACCACGAGAGCCTGGTCGCGCGGGCTGCGGACATGGACATCGGCGGCTCGTGCGTGATGATGCGCGCGTCCCGGTCCATGCTCGGTGCCCTCGAGACCACCTCCGGGGCGCTGGCCCTGTACCGGTCCGAGATCCTCTACGACAATCTCGACGAATACGCGGTCGAATGCGGGACCGGCGACGACCGCTGGCTGGCCATGCGGGCGCTGCTGCGCGGTGAGGTCGTCGGCGTGTACGAGGCCGGGGTGGAGACCGACATGCCCACCACGGTGCGGGGGACGTTCCGGCAGCGACTGCGGTGGGCCCGGTCATGGTGGTGGATGCTGCCGTTCGCGTACGCCCGGCTGAGCTGGAAACAGCTGCTCTCGCCGACCATCGGGCTGACCGAACTGGTCATCACCCCGTTGCTGCTGGGCTGGGCCATGGTCTCCTGGGTGGTGGGCTTCCGGCTCCGGCTGAACCATCCCGGCGCGGCCCTGGCCTTCGTCGGGGCCTACGCCGTGGTCCGGCTGGCGCTGTCCATTCTGTACCTGGCGGGCCGGCCGGGCATGTCCAGACGGCAGAAGCTGCTGTCGCTGTGCGTCGGCACTCCCGCCGCCGTGATCATGAACCTGATGCTGCTCATGCCGACCAGGTACTACGCGCTGGCCCGGCTGCGCGACAACCGCTGGCGGACCAGGCAGGTGAAGGTCGAGCCGGCCACCCCCGGGGCCGCATGAGGCGGGCGGCCCGCCTGCTCATCGCGGTCGGCGCCACGGTGATCGTCCTGGCGGTGGCCGGACGGCTGGTGCTGACCGCGCTCATGCCCTCGCCACCCGCACCCGCTCACCTGTCGGCCGGTGGCTACCTCGGGGTGGCCGAGCCGGGCGAGACCGCCTCCTATCAGGCGGTGACCAGCTTCGCCGCCTCGGTGGGACGCCAGCCGGACATCGTCTTGTTCTACAACGACTGGGGTGAACCGTTCCAGAGCCAGTTCGCCGCCCAGGTCCATGCGCACGGAGCGACGCCGTTCGTGCAGATCGAGCCGCAGCGGGCCAGCCTGGCCGCCATCGCATCCGGGGCGGGTGACGCCTACCTGAGGGCCTACGCCCGCCAGGTCAGGGCGTACGGGCGGCCGGTGGTCATCGGCTTCGGTGCCGAGATGAACGGCTACTGGGACTCCTGGGGTTACGGCCATACCTCCCCGGCGGTGTTCGTGGCCGCCTGGCGGCATATCGTCACGCTGTTCCGTGCGCACGGTGCCGACAACGTGATCTGGCTGTGGACCGTCAACGTCACCGAACCGGGTACCGGCCCCATCGAGGACTGGTGGCCAGGGGCGAGCTACGTGACCTGGGTCGGCATTGACGGTTACTACTACCGGCGCTCCTACACGTTCAACGACGCGTTCCTGCCGACCATCGCCGAGGTCCGGATTTTCACCGGCCAGCCCATCCTGCTGTCGGAGATCGGCATCGGGCCGGTGGCCGGCCAGGCGGCCAAGAGGCCCGACCTGTTCACGGGGGTACGGGCCAACCACCTGCTGGGCCTGGTCTGGTTCGATGAGAGCCAGGGCGGCGACATCTACCACCAGGACTGGCGGCTGGAGCCGAACTCGGCGGGCCTGGCCGCGTTCCGCCGCCAGCTGAAGACGTACCGGGAGCCGGCCACCGGCCCGGCCGTCCCCGCGCTCACTACGGCGTCGGCCTCCGGTAGAGCTGGGCGCTCCGGCGGAACGACGCGATAGCGGCCGGGCTGGTCAGTCGCCAGTCCTGGTTGGTGTCGTTGTCGAACCACACAAACCCCAGCAGTCCGTACAGCCGGATCCCCGCGAACAGGTCAGCGATCTTCGCGGGCTGGCCCGCCGCGGGAGTCGCGGACGTCTCGGCGATGAGGATCGGTTTCCGGGTCCAGGCTCTGATGCCGGCGATGGCCGGCCCGAACACGGAGGAGAACCTGGCGGCCGCGGTGTAGTAGTAACCGTCGAGTCCGACCCAGGTCACGTAGCTCGCCCCCGGCCACCACGCCCGCGGCGACGACACGCCCGCCTGAGACTGGAACACGTTGACCGTCCACAACCAGGTCACGTTCGAGGTGCCGGCCGCCCGGAACACGTTCACGAGGTGCTGCCATGCGGCCACGAACGTCGCGGGCGCCGTGTGCCCGCTCGCCCAGGAGTACCAGTAGCCGTTCATCTCATGGCCGAAGCTCAGGATGACCGGGTGCCCGTAGCGGTGGACCGCCGCGGCGTAGGCGCGCAGGTACTCGTCATAGTGCCCGGCCGCGATGGCGCCGATGCTCACCCCCGTCGGGTTCATCTGCACCAGCGGCACCGCACCCGAGCGGGATGCGGTAGCCGCGAAGCTCGCCTGGAACGGCTCCTGCCAGCCGCTGTAGTAGGTCACCACGTCCGGCTGCACCCTGGTGGCCGCTCCGAACGACCGGACCCCGGTGTAGGACGCCGGCACCCCGTCCGGGTAGACCCCCAGGTACGAGCCGGCTTTGGTAGGCAGCGGGATCCGGCCGTCCTGCCGGGCCACCGGGCCCGCCGGTGGTGCTGACCGCCCCACCGCGTACCGCGCGGTGGCGGCGGCGGTCACCGCGACCAGGACGGTGGCGGCCGCGATGGCCACCCGGCGCCGGCGCCGGGCCTGGTGCCGGTGCCGCCGGGCCTGACCGGCCGTGCCCTGCCGGTGCCGCCCGGGGCTCTGGGTGCTGGTCATCCGCGGGCCCTCCCCTCCAAGGTCACGCGAGCGCTGGTTAAGCGGTGGGCGGTGCCCTCCTCACCTGGCCTCATGCGCCCGGCCGGTGGTACAGGCGGGCGCCCTGGCGGAACGCGTCGATCGCGGCCGGACCGCTCAGGCCGAACTTCTGGCCGGTCGAGTTGGTGGAGTCGAAGTACACCATCCCGAGCAGCCCGTAACTCTTGATGCCAGCGAACAGGTCGGCGACCTTGGCGGCCTGGTTGGCGGCGGGCTCGGCCCCGGTTTCGGAGATCAGGATCGGAGCACTGGTGAACTGGCGCACCGCGCCGATGGTCGGCCCGAACAGGGGGGCGAACTGCCAGTTGGGCTTGAGGTAGTACCCGTCGACACCGACCCAGTTCACGTAGGCGGCGCCGGGCCACCACGCGCGGGGCGACGGGATCGTGCCGGTCTTGGTGTTGTTGATGATATTGACCGTCCACAGCCAGGTCACGTTGCCCGCGCCCAGCGCCCGGAACAGGCCGAAGATATGCCGCCAGGCCTGGACGAACACCGCGGGTGAGGTGTGGGTGTTGGCCCATGAGTACCAGGTGCCGTTCATCTCGTGGCCGAAGCTCAGGATGACCGGATGCCGGTAGGCGCGGACGGCCTCGGCGTACGCGCTCAGGTAGCCGTCGTAATGACCGGCCGCGATCTTGGCGACGTCGATGCCGGTCGGCTCCATCTGCACCAGCGGCGCCGCGCCCTCGTCCGCGACCTTGGCCGCGAACGTGGCCGGGAACGGCACGTACCAGCCGCTGTAGTACATGACGATGTCCGGCGTGGTCCCGGTCGCCTGCCGGAACGCGCTGACTCCGCCGTAGGAGGCGGGCAGGTCTGGGGTGTAGACGCCCAGGTAGGAGCGGGCTGAGGGGGGCAGGGAGGTCAGTGGCCCGGACGGCGTGCTGGCGTCGTTGTAGGCGACCACCCCGGCGGCGATGGCCACCGCCGCCACCACGGCCAGGGCGGCCGTGACGAGCGGCCTGCGGCGCCCGCGCCGGCGCCTGCGGCGGGCCCGGGTCCGGGTTCCGGTTTCAGTGCCGGTCGTCATCAGGTCGTCACTCCTTTACTGGGGGTGATGAGTGGTGCGACGAGATAGAGCTGGAGGGCAGCCAGGATCTCGGTGGCCCAGTACGGCCGCCAGCCGAACTCGTGCACCCGCAGGGCCAGGCCCGACCACAGCAGCACCTGGACGGCCACGATCCAGGTGCACAGGATGCGGTTGACCATCCGCGGCACCTGGCCCCGTTCCGGGGATGCGCCGGTGGGGACCCACTCAGCCACCCGGTCACGCAGGGCGTACCACACCGAGTACAGGTGGCAGCACGAGTTCATCAGGCACACCCGGTAGATGGTGGGCCGCCAGCCCCGGCTCAGCAGCGGGAAGGCGAACAGCGTCGCCGCCAGGGCCGGCAGCAGCGGCAGGGAGTTGCGGGGGTGGATCAGCCCCGGGTAGCACCAGATCATGGTCAGCGTGGGGAACGGGCCGGTCAGCAGCAGGGCCGCCGAGGACATGTAGTAGCCGAACGCGGCCCAGAACGCCGTCCGCTGCTTCCAGTCGAACGGCGCCTTGATGAAGTACTCGTCGATCATCAGCAGCATCGACGACCGGCACCAGCGGGTCTGCTGGTTGGCCAGCGACGGGAAGTCGACCGGGGCCACCCCGCGGGCCAGGCACAGCGGCAGGTACCGGGTCTCCTGCCCGGCGGCCCACAGTTTCACTCCCGAGTGCACGTCCTCACCGATCGGGACCTGCGCGAACCCGCCCGCCGCGACCACCGACGCGCGCCGGTAGACCAGGTTGGTGCCCGCGCAGATCGCGGCCCGGTACCGGTCCCGCGCGGGCTGGATGTACCGGAAGAAGATCTCCTGCAGGGTGCCCGCGTACCGCTGGATGTAGGACCGTGCCGCCCGGCCGACCTCGTAGTACTGAGCCGTCTGCACGATCCCCACGGTGGGTTCGGCGAAGTAGGGCATCGTCTCGTACAGGAACTCCGGGCGCACCGCGAAGTCGGCGTCGATGACCGCGATGAAGTCCCCGTCGCTGATGCTCAGGGCGTGGGTCAGGTTGCCGGCCTTCTTAAGCTCCCCGGGGTGGGGGCGCACCACGTACCGCAGCCCGTACCGTCCGGCCAGGTCGCGGACTTCGGGCCGGGCCGAGTCGTCGAGTACGTAGATCGTCCGGCGGCCGCCCCAGCGCAGCTCGCTGGCGTGCCGCAGCGTGTTGTCCAGCAGGGCCAGCGGCTCCCCGGCGCTGGGCAGGAACACGTCGACCGTCTCGCCCTGCTCGGCGTAGGCGGCCACCGTGGCCTGGTGCCCGGCCAGCGTCACCCGGGGCCGCCCCGCCCGCAGCCAGAAGTTGACCACCACCGGCGGCACCATGACCATGAGCAGCAGCCACATCAGCGGGGACACCAGCCAGGCCCGGGCGGCCACGTGCACGTAGCCGTAGAGCACCCCGGCCGACGCCACCAGCAGCCAGGCGAACACCAGCCGCCGCGGCCGGCCGAAGTACCCGTACTTCTCCGCCTCATCCGGGGGCGCGGGCAGGTACAGGTCCGGCGCGGACGCGGCGGGCGGGGAGTCAGTGACCGGCACGGTGCCCCCCGCCCGCCCCGGTCGCCCACACCGTGAACCGGCCCGCGCGGGCCAGCACGTGGTAGCCCCCGGAGCGCCGCATGTCCGCGGTGATCTGCTGGTCGGCCACGGCGGTGTCGCCGAAGTCCAGGATGATCAGCGCAAACTGGTGCCGGGCGATCGCGGCCGCGTACGACGCCGCCCCCGCGGGCTGGTCCCCGTACCGGAAGAAGTAGGTGCCGGACCAGTTCGGCCAGCGCACCTGCGCGCGCAGGTAGTAGGCCTCCACGTCGTCGTCTTCGGCCAGGTAGCGGCCAGGATGCGCGGTCACGGCCGGGCGCAGCACCCGGATCAGCGCGGTCGCGTCCGGCCAGTCCCGGTGCAGGAAGTGCGCCTGTCCCATCGAGCCGAACAGCGTGGACGCGGCTATGGGCAGTGCCGTCACTGCCGCCCAGCCGTAGCCGCGGTCGACCCGGCTCAGCCGGGCCAGCGCGTAACCCGCCGCCATGGCCGCGAACCAGGCGCCGAACACCACGTGCTTGCCCAGGCTGACCGTGGTGTGCAGCCGGGCCTGCTCGGCCGGGGCGAGCACCGCGGCGGCCAGCAGTACGGCGGGCAGGAAGCGCCCCCGTTCACCACTGCGGGCGGACAGCCACGCTCCGAGCACCGCGAGGACCAGGAGCAGGCTCATCCACACGTACGCCTCGCGCACCACGGTGGGGACGGGGGAGTCAGCGGCCGGCCGGGCCAGCGTGGTCGCCGTCACGCCCCGCCAGTAGTCATGCCCGCCCGCGGTGATGGCCGCCGCCACCGCCGCCGCCCACGCGGCCAGCGTGATCATCGCGCCGCCCGGCCCGCCCGGCCCACCCAGCCCGCCCCGGCCGGGCCGCTGCCGCCAGCTCGCCAGCGCCACCACCGCGATCACCACCGGGGTGAACAGCGCGGCCGCGTACTTGGTCACGTCAGCCGCGGCCAGCGCCAGCCCGCACCCGGTCAGCAGGGCCACTCGCGGCCAGCCTCCGGCCCCGGCCGCCCGCACCCCCAGCCAGGCGGCGAGGGCCAGCAGGAGGAGCGCGGGGGCGTCGAACGTGGCCAGGCTGCCCAGGAACTGGGTCCCGGCCAGGGTGGCGAACAATGCGGTGGCCAGCAACGCGGCCCGCCGGCCGTACAGCCGGGCGGTGGCCGCCCACAGCAGCCCGGTGACTGCGAGCATGCAGCCCAGCGACAGCAGCCGGGCGGCGGTCAGGCCACCCGCGCTGTCGGCCAGCGCGCCGAGCGGCGGGTAGGCCACCGGTGCTCCGGAGAAGTAGGCCGGAAAGTCGGGGATCGGCGTGTGCCGCGTCCAGTGCGCCCATTCCAGATGACCGGCTCGCAGGTACAGGGCCTCGTCCTGGAAGGCGGTGTCGGTCCAGGTCAGCCGGAGGGACAACGCGGTCTGCACGACCAGGACCGCGCCCAGCGCGATCGCCCTGCGGGGCAGTCGGCGCCGGGCCACCCGGGTCGGCCCGGCCGCGGGCAGCGCCACCTCAGGCACTGTGAACGACACTGCGCTAACCCGTCGGGGTGACCGGCGCGAGCTCGTTCTTCACGCCCAGCTCGAACGACTGCTCGGCCAGCGTGTTGTCCTCGAGCCGCCAGTTCTGCCGGTACATGCTGCCGCTCTGCGCCTCGTCGAACCAGACCAGCCCGAGCGTGCTGTAGCTGGACATGCCGCTGAACAGGTCCTGGATCTTGGCGAACTGCCCGGCCTCGGGGCCGACCGCAGTCTCCGACAGCAGCACGGGATCGTTGGTGAACTGTTTCACCTGGTCGATGGTTTTGCCGAACACCGTCGCGAACGTGTCGGCCGGGCGGTAGTAGTAGCCGTCCACCCCGACCCAGGTCACGTAGCGGCTCCCGGGCCACCAGTTGGCCACCCGCCCGGTGTGGGGCCCGTCTGCCTGCAGGGTCCACAGCCAGGTCACGTTGTCCGCCCCCTGCTCGCGGAACACCCTGACCAGGTGCCGCCAGGCCGCGATGAACGTCGCCGGCGGCACATGCTGGTAACCCCAGGAGTACCAGTTGGCGTTCATCTC
>DASWVA010000697.1:0-1907 GCA_036401415.1 Streptosporangiaceae bacterium | reverse complement strand
CGCGGTGGCCCGGACCGAAACGGGCGGCGTCGAGTAGAGCGGCCTGGCGGCCCGGGAACGGCTGGCCGCCGGACTGCTGCCCCGATGTGAATGCCGGGGCTGCGGAGCCTGCTGGTGAGGGCGGCCCATGTACACGATGGTCCATCGGTGACACTCTTATGGCCACACTGGCTCATTGTGTACATCAGGCGGCACCGGCGCGACGAGGTGGGTGGCTGACGGCGCAGGCCGGCGGGGCCGCGTCATCCCCCTGAACCGCACCCGGCGGAATGTCGGTGGTGCCGTTTAGCGTGGGGTCGTGGTCACGCTGGAGGAGGTCCGGGCGGTGGCGGTGACGCTGCCGCGGACTTCGGAACACCTGATCCGGGAGTACGTGAAGTTCCGGGTCGGGAAGATCGTGTACGTCTCGGTGGCACCGGACGAGACGATGATGGGGTTCGGGTACCCGAAGGAAGAGCGGGACGCGCTGATCGCGGCGGAGCCGGAGAAGTTCGCGCTGCCGCGGCTGTCCGACCAGCGGTTCCACTGGATACACGCGCGGATGGCGGCGCTCGGGCCAGATGAGCTGCGCGAGCTGGTGATCGACGCATGGCGGATGTGCGTTCCGCAACAGGTCGCCGCGGCGCGCCTGAACGGCTGAGGTTGAGGAAGCCGGGCCGCGTCCGGCCGGGCGGCCGGTCATCTTCACGCCCGCGGTTAGCATGGGTAAGCGGAGGATTCTCCGGTGGCGACCGAGGGAGGAACGGTGGCGGCGACCGAGCCCCGGGCGCTGCGGGCGGATGCCCAGCGCAACCGGGACCGCCTGCTGGCCGTGGCCGCCCGCGCGTTCTCCGAGGACGGGCCGGAAGCGACGCTCGACTCGGTCGCGAAGGAGGCCGGGGTCGGCATCGGCACGCTGTACCGGCACTTCCCGACGCGCGAGGCCCTGGTCGAAGCCACCTACCGCAATGAACTGGCCCGGCTGTGCGACGCGGCCGGCGACCTGCTCACCGAGCTGCCGCCGGACCAGGCCACCCGGCAGTGGATGGACGGGTTCATCGGCTACATGACGACCAAGCGCGGCATGGCCGGCGCACTGCGGGCGGTGGTCGCGTCCGGCGGCGACCCGTTCGCGGAGAGCCTGGCCCGGCTGCTGCGGGCGGTGACGACGCTGCTCGACGCGGGCGCGGCGGCCGGGACGATCCGGGCCGACGTCCAGCCCGGTGACGTGCTGGCCAGCCTGAGCGGGGTGTCGCTGGCCGCGGGTGCGCCCGCCCAGCGGGACCAGGCCCGCCGGATGCTGGACCTGCTCATGGACGGGCTGCGCTACCGCAGGTAACGGCAGCTCAGCCCGCCCGCCAGCGTGCCTTCAGTGAGCCAGCGCCCGGCACTGGAAGGTGTTGGCGTTGACCGCCTGCTCATCACCGGCGGCGTAGTACAGCCGGGCGGGCGTGCCGTCGAAGAACTGCCGGGCCGGGTGGTCGCCGTTCAGCAGCGCCTCGATCGTGCCGGCGTACGGGGCACGCCGGGGGGTCCAGTCCCCCGGGGGTGGGGCCAACTCCCGTCCGCAGCCGCCGGGAACGTCACGGGGACACGTTGCTCTCAGGTGGTCAGAGGCACGTCCGCGATCGGAGTGGTGGTGGGCGTCAGGGTGCCGCCGGCTGGCTCGACCGTGATGCCCAGCGAGTTGCCCTTGACCAGGCCGGTCGCCACGACCGGCACGGTCTTGCCGTGCGCGCTCTCGGTGAGCAGGCCGGACGGATGGGCCTGGCCCGTCGACGGCCCGAGCAGCCACAGCTCATAGACCTTGCCTGCGGGCAGCCGGGGCAGCCCCGTGGTCACCACGACCAGACTGGCCTGCCCGGGCGAGACGATCGCGGACACCGAGCCGCCGAGTGAGGTCCGGTTGCTGACCAGGTGCAGGTCGC
>DASWVA010000696.1:0-4277 GCA_036401415.1 Streptosporangiaceae bacterium | reverse complement strand
GTCCCGGCGGGTGGCGCGAACACCGGTGGCGGTGGCAGCCTCAAGGGCGGCAGCGACGCCCCGCTGGCTGCGGGTGGCGCGGCCGCGGCCGTGGCCGCGGGTGGCATCGGCCTCTTCGCCTACCGTCGCTACCGCAGCGCTCAGGCGTCCGCCTGACGATCGGCGTGACATCGCCGGCCATGCTGGCTTAGACCCGGCCGGGGCTCCAGAGCAGGGACTGGAGCCCCGGCCGGGTCCTCGCATGTCTGCCATTCGGCGGAACCAGCAGCTCCAGGGGTATCGGCGGGTTAGCCTGGATTCGCCAGGCCTGTCACCCAAGAGGCTGGTGAGAGCTGGTTTCACGCCGTGCCAGCTGTTGTCCCCGGAACGGAGCCTTGATGTCCAGCGGTCGCCACCGGCGCAATCCTGCCCCGGACGAGACGACCCCGGACCTGCCGGCCTGGAACGGCCCGGCCCGGCCCGGGGCGGGCCCGACGCCGGCCCCGGACGACACCTCCGCCGATCTCCCGGCCTGGCGGGAGCCAGCCCGGCGAGCGCCGGCCCCGGACGAGACCTCCGCCGACCTACCGGCCTGGCCGCAGCCGGCCCTGGATGAGACGGTTCTGGACCTACCGGCCTGGCCGCAGCAGGCCCTGGATGAGACGGCTCTGGACCTCCCGGCCTGGCGGGAGCCAGCCCGGCGACCGCCGGCCCCGGACGAGACGGCCCTGGACCTGCCCGCCTGGCGGGACCAGGAGCTGTACCGGCGCGACCGGGAACCACGGGCACGGGCTCTGGACGATACGTCGGCCGGCCTGCCGCCCTGGGACGAAATGGGTACGGATCGGCCGGCCTGGGATCAGCGGCCCCCACGGCCCCGGGTCCAGCAGACCTCGCGG
Source organism: Streptosporangiaceae bacterium (assembly GCA_036401415.1). Taxonomy (GTDB): domain Bacteria; phylum Actinomycetota; class Actinomycetes; order Streptosporangiales; family Streptosporangiaceae; genus Bog-532. The sequence continues at coordinate 3,399 of DASWVA010000696.1, read as the reverse complement.
CCGGCGGGCCCGGGGACCCAGCGCGGACCGAAACCGCGGGGAGGCCGGGGCGCCCTGCGGATGGCGGTCGCGGCGGCTCTGGTCGCCGTGATCGGGGCCGGGGTCTCGGTGTACGGCCTGACCACCCACGTGACGGTGGCGGGAGCCACCTATACCCCGTCGACGGTGGGCACCAAGGTCCCGCAGGCCCAGCCGGACCCGGCCGCCCTGGCGCTGGGCCGGTCCCTGCCGGTCAGGATCCAGATCCCGGCCATCGGGGTCTCGGCGCCGATCGAGCAGGTCGGCCTGCTCACCGACGGCGAGGTGCAGACGCCGCCGCTCACCGTGCACAACCTCACCGGCTGGTACAAGTACGGGCCGACCCCGGGTGAGAACGGCGCAGCGGTCATCCTCGGGCACGTGGACACCTACCAGGGGCTTTCGGTGTTCTACTACCTGAAGAACCTGGTCCCGGGCGACCAGGTCAGCGTCACGCTGGCCGACGGGATCACGGCCAGCTTCGTGGTGGACGGCCTGCAGAAGGCCGCCAAGGACGACTTTCCGACCAGCCAGGTCTACGGCAAGATCGGGTATCCCGGGCTGCGCCTGATCACCTGCGGCGGTTCCTTCGACAGCGCCACCGGGCACTACGACGAGAACATCATCGTGTACGCCCACATGGTGCGCAGCGCGACCACGTAGGAGGGCCCGCGCAGGCCGGGATGCCTTACGCGGGCCGGAGCGCGCCGGGCCGGTGCCGGAGCGCGTCGGGCGGGCCGGAGCGCGTCAGCCGCGGCCGGTGTGCTGGACGGCGTAGAGCGCGGCCTGGGTGCGGTCCTGCACCCCGAGCTTGGCCAGCACCGAGCTGACGTGAGTCTTCACGGTCTTCTCGGACACGTGCAGCTGCCGGGCGATCTCCCGGTTGGAACGGCCCCGGGCGATCTCGTCCAGCACCTCCCGCTCCCGCGCGGTGAGCACGCCGAGGCCGCTCCGCGGCGCGGGACCGCCCGGGGGCCAGCCGCCCGCCGTGACCGCCCCCGGCAGCAGGCTGCCCGCCGCCCCGGGGGCCAGCAGCAGGTTGCCGTCGTGGACGGACCGGATCGCGCGGATCAGCGCGTCCGGATCCACGTCCTTGAACAGGAAGCCGGATGCGCCCGCCTGCACGGCCCGGCTGACCTGCACCGGGTCGTTCCCGCTGGTCAGGATGAGAACCCGGGAGCCGATACCGCGGGCCCGCAGCTCCTCCAGAACACCGATGCCGTCCAGGCCGGGCAGCTTCAGGTCGAGCAGGATCACGTCCGGGTTGAGCTGGGCGGCCAGGGCCAGGGCGCCGGCTCCGTCGGCGGCCTCACCAGCCACCTCGATGCCGTCGTGCACGTCGAGCAGGACGCGAAGCCCCTGCCGGACGACCGGGTGGTCGTCGACGATCAGCACAGTCAGCTGGTCAGCCACCGGCTGCCCCCGCGCCGATCCCCGCCCGGGCGCCCGCAGGGGCGGGCTGATGGTGCAGCGGCACGGCCAGCCGGACCGCGGTGCCCGCGCCCGGGGCGGAGCGGATGGTCAGCGTCCCGCCGGCGGCCGCCGCCCGGCCCCTCATGGAGGCAAAGCCCAGCCCGCCCGGGGCGCCGGGCGCGAACCCGCAGCCGTCGTCGGTCACCTCGAGGACGACGCGGCGGGGACTGCGGGACAGCGACACGGTGATCTCGCCGGCTCCGGCGTGCCGCAGCGCGTTGTGCAGCGCTTCCTGGGCCACCCGGTAGAGCGCCGCCTCCCGGTGCTCGGCCAGCACCGGAAGCTCGGCGGCCCGGAACCGGACGGTGACCCCGTGCGCCCGCCCGGCCAGCACCGCGTACCGGCGCAGCGACTCGGCCAGCCCGGCCTCGCCGAGTTCCGGGGGCGCCAGCCCGTCGATGACCGTCCGCAGCTCGGCGTGCGCGTCCGCACCGAGCTGGGCGACCGCCTCCATCTCCGCGGCGGCCCGGGCCGGGTCCCGGCCGGCCAGCACCGCGGCCGCGCGGGCCCGGACCCGCAGGCTGAACAGTTTCTGCGACACCGCGTCGTGCAGGTCACGAGCGAGCCGTTCGCGTTCTTCCAGCACGGACAGCTCCCGGCTGCGCTCGGACAGCCGGGCGTTGGTCAGCGCGATGGCGGCGTGCGCGGCGAACAAGGACAGCAGCTCCTCGTCCCGGGCGGTGAACTGGGTCCCGTCGCCCCCGGGTCCCGCCTCCGGCACCACCTTGTCGGCCGCGAAGATGATGGCCAGCACCTCGCCTCCGTCCTTGACCGGGACGCCGAGGAAGCCGGACAGGTCGGGGTGGGCGGCGGGCCAGCCGCCCTCGAAACGCGGGTCGGCGCGGATGTCGGCCAGCCGTTCCGGCTGCGCCTCGTGCAGCAGCACGCCCAGCATCCCGTGCTGGCGCGGCAGCGGCCCGATCGCGCGCCACTGGCGGTCGGAGATGCCGTCCACCACGAACTCGGCGAACGAGCCGTTCGCCCCGGGCACGCCGAGGGCGGCGTAGCGCGCGCCGACCAGCGACCGCGCGGACTGCACAATGACCTGCAGCACGTCCCGGACGCACATCTGCCGGGTGACCGACAGCACGACCTGGCTGACCCGGTACAGCTCGTCGAGTCCCCGGGCGCCCTCAGCTCGCGGTGCGGGTTCTGCGGTCACGGCCCGACGTTACCCGCGGCGCCCCGGGCCGCGCATCAGCCGGCGGTCCTAGGACCATCGACCCGGGCCAGCCGGCCGGAGGCCCGATGTGCCCGGCGCGTCCGGTGCCTAACGTTCAGGGCATGGACATCAGCGAAGCCCCCGCCGGAACTGGCCGCCCGCGGACCGCAGTCGTCACCGGCGCGTCCCGCGGGCTCGGCCGCGCACTGGCCACCGGGCTGGCCACGGCCGGCTACGCGCTCGTCATCGACGCCCGGGACGGCGCTGAGCTGGAGACGGCCCGGGCCGCGATCCAGGCCCACGGCACCGGAGCCGCGGTCATCGCCGTCCGCGGCGACGTCCGCGACCGGGCCCACCAGGCCGAGCTGGCCCGGGCGGCGGACCACCTCGGCGGCGCGGACCTGCTCGTCAACAACGCCGGGACGCTGGGCGCCAGCCCGCTGCCGGCGCTGGCCGAGTACCCGCTGGACGAACTGCGGGCCGCGTTCGAGGCCAACGTGGTCGCGCCGATCGCTCTGGCGCAGATCCTGCTGCCGTCCCTCCGGCAGCGGGGCGGCGCGGTCCTCAACATCACCTCCGACGCCGCCACCGGGGCGTACGCGGGGTGGGGCGGCTACGGCGCGGTCAAGGCCGCGCTGGAGCAGGCTTCGAACGTGCTGGCGGCCGAGGAGAATACGGTCCGCGTCTGGTGGGTCGACCCGGGTGACCTGCGGACCCGTATGCACCAGGACGCGTTCCCCGGGGAG
>DASWVA010000695.1:0-2289 GCA_036401415.1 Streptosporangiaceae bacterium | reverse complement strand
CGCGCTGCACCGGGAGGGCGGCCATCACCGGTCCCGGATCGTGCACGCCGGCGGGGACGCGATCGGTGCCGAAGTCCACCGGGTGCTGCTGGCCGCGCTGCGGGACAGCCCGGTGCGGATCCTGACCCGGTGCGTCGCCCTGGACGCGCTGGCCGATGACCGGGGCGCGGTGGGCGGCGTGCTGGCCGGGATGATCGACCCGGACGGGAAGCTCCGGCCCGGCACGGTCACGGCTCGCGCGGTGGTGCTGGCCACCGGCGGCTTCGGCCAGGCCTACGCCACGACCACCAGCCCGGCCGGCGTGACCGGCGACGGGCTGGCCCTGGCGGCCAGGGCCGGGGCGGCCGTTCAGGACGTGGAGTTCGTGCAGTTCCACCCGACCGTGCTGTGGCAGGCCGGGGCGAGAGGCCAGTGCCCGCTGGTCACCGAGGCGCTGCGCGGCGCCGGGGCCGTGCTGGTGGATCAGGGCGGGCACCCGGTCATGGCCGGCCGCCACCCGCTCGGCGACCTGGCCCCGCGGGACGTGGTGGCGGCGGTCATGGCTGAGGCGCTGAGCCGCGATCCCGGGCCCGGCCACCTGCGGCTGGACGCCACCGGGCTGGGCCGCGCCACCCTGGAACGGGATTTCCCCACCGTGCTCGGCCTGTGCCGGGCCCGCGGCATCGACCCGGTGGCCGAGCCGATCCCGGTCGCGCCGGGCGCGCACTACACCTGCGGCGGGATACAAGCCGACATGGCCGGGCGTACCTCGCGGGCCGGCCTGTTCGCCGTGGGAGAGGTGGCGTCGACCGGTGTGCACGGGGCGAACCGGCTGGCTTCGAACTCGGTGACCGAGGCGCTGATCACCGGACGCCGGGCCGGGGAACGGCTCGGCGCCGAACTGCCCCCGGCGGCCGGGCCGCTGCGGCGGCCGGCGGCGGGGCCCGGCGTGGATCCGGCCGCGCGGCCCGTGCTGGCCACGGCCATGTCCCGGTACGCCGGCGTGCTCCGGGACCGCGACGGCCTGGACCGGCTGCGGGACCAGCTCGGCCGGGCGCCCGCGGCTCACCCGGCCGAGGGGCCGGCGGCGGCCGGACCGGGCGGGCTCGACCTGGCCACGGTCGAGGCCACCAACCTGCACCTGGTGTCAGTCCTGCTCACCGTGGCCGCCCTGGCCCGGGCCGAAAGCCGCGGTTGCCACCGTTGGCAGTCCCCGGACGTGATCCACACCGCCGAACCCGCCCGCCACTCCGTTCTCCGCCTCGGCCCCGGGCCGGCGCGGGGTGCCGGTCCCATCCTCATCGACGCGGGAGCCGCCTGATGCTGCGCCGTCCCACCACCGAACTTCTGCTGGCCGGCGGGCTGGACCCGGCCGGGGTGGAGCGGATCGTCCGCACCGCTCTGGAGGAGGACCTGCGCTACGGCCCCGACGTCACCTCGGCCGCCACCGCTCCCCCGGGCACGCGGGCGGTGGCCGGGGTGGTGGCCCGGCAGCCCGGCGTGCTGGCCGGCCTGCCGGTCGCCCTGGCCGTCCTCGACCTGGCCGGGCTGCCCGCGGAGTCAGCGGTGCCGCTGGGCTCGGACGGGGACCGGATCGGGCCCGGCACCGAGGTGCTCCGCATCGACGCCCCGCTGCGCGAACTGCTGGGGGCCGAACGGACGCTGCTCAACTTCCTCACCCACCTGTCCGGGGTGGCCACCGCCACCCGGGCCTGGGCCGACGCGCTGGCCGGGACCGGATGCGTGGTCCGTGACACCCGGAAGACGCTGCCCGGCCTGCGCGCGCTGGAGAAGTACGCGGTGCGCTGCGGCGGCGGCCGGAACCACCGGCTGGGACTGGGCGACGCCGCCCTGATCAAGGACAACCACGTGGTGGCCGCGGGCGGCATCACCCAGGCGATCGAGGCGGTCCGGGCGGCCGCCCCCGGCCTGCCGCTGGAGGTCGAGTGCGACACCCTGAAGCAGGTGCGCGAGGCACTCGACGCGGGCGCCGGGCTGATCCTGCTCGACAACATGGACCTGGCTCAGCTTCGGCAGGCGGTCGCGCTGACCAAGACCTATCCGGGGACCCGGCTGGAAGCCAGCGGCGGCCTGCGCCTGGACGCGGCCCGGGCGGTGGCCGCGACCGGGGTGGACTTCGTCGCCGTCGGGGCGCTGACCCACTCCAGCCCCGCGCTGGACCTCGGGCTCGATGTCGGCCCGGCCGCCGGATGAGGCACCGCCGGCCCGGTCACCGGCCCGGTCACCCGCGCCCGGCCCGGTCACCCGCGCCCGGCCCGGCCCGGACCGGCCCGGCCCGGCCCGGCAATG
>DASWVA010000694.1:0-2628 GCA_036401415.1 Streptosporangiaceae bacterium | reverse complement strand
CCCGATGCCCTGGCCCCAGTGCCGTTCGTCCACGGCCACCGTCAGCACCTCGGCCTGGCGGCCACCGGGCAGCATCATCCCGGCGTATCCCACGAGCGCGTTTCCTTCCTCGGCGGCGACGTAATAGCGGCCGTGTCCCTGCATGGCCAGTTCTTCGGCGAACATCCCCGGCGACCAGGCGTCGTCGGGGAACAGCGTGCGCTCCACGTCGAGCACGGCCGCCAGGTCCTCGTAGCGGAGCGGGCGAAGGCCGCTCACGGCGTGACCCGTTTGGGCGGCCCGGGGATCTGCGCGTCCGGCCGGCGCAGGTAGAGCGGTTCCGGCGGCAGCAGGTCCTCCCCGGTGGCCAGGCGGCCGGCGACCAGGGCGGCCAGGACGGCGGCGGACGGATGTTCGGGCCAGATGGGCTCACCGAGCTGTTCCGGGTACAGGCTGACCGCCTGACCAGCCACGGGCAGCTCCGGCGGCAGGTCGGCCGGCCGGCTCACGGACGGGCCGTCCAGGCGCTCCCCGGTGCCGGAATAGCGGCCCCAGTAGAGCTCCTTGCGCCGGGCGTCGGTGACGGCCAGGAACTCCCGGCCGGCGGCAGGCACCGCGCGGGCCAGCACGTCGAGCGTGCAGGCGCCGTGGACCGGGACGTCCAGCGTGCGGCCGAACACCCGGGCGGTGACCACGCCGACCCGCAGCCCGGTGAACGGCCCGGGACCCACCCCGACCGCGATCCCGGTCAGGTCGCGGGGCCCGGCGCCCGCGTCCGCGAGGACCTTGGCGATCGAGGGGGCGAGCAGTTCGCCGTGCCGGCGCGCGTCCACCGTGGTCTTCTCGGCCAGCACCCGCTGACCGTCGTGCAGCGCGACGGTGACCGCGGGCGTGGCAGTGTCGAAGGCAAGCAGCAGCACGGATGGACAGCCTAGTTCACCCGGCCCGCTCAGGCGGCGGCGTTCTTCAGCGGGATGCCGGGGTCGGCGAGGCGGGCGGGGTCGACGGGGGTGTCCGCGGCCAGGAGGCGGCGCCCCTGGGCCAGGTCCCGGGGCCGGTCCACGGCCAGCAGGGCCACCAGCCGGTCACCCGACAGCCAGCAGGCGGTCCACGGCGCCGGGGCCGGCCCGGCCGGCACCTCACCACGCCAGATCAGGCGGTCGGCGGCCCCGTGGTAGCCCGCGTACTGGACCATGCGGCCGAACTGCTCGGACCAGGAATAGGGCACCGGGTCGTAGATCTCCTCCCCGGTCCGGCCCGCCTCCCCGGCGACGATGTTCGCGGCCACGACGCGGGGCGCGTGCAGGGCGACGTCCCAGTGCTCGAAGCGGAGGCGGCGACCGTAGCGCCGCGACTGGAACGAGGCGCAGTCGCCGGCCGCGTACACCCCCGGCGCGGACGCCCGCAGGCCCGGGTCGACGGCCACGCCGTTGTCCAGGGTCAGCCCGGAACCTGCCAGCCACCCCACCGCAGGCCGGACACCGACCGCGGTGACCACCTCATCGGCGCCGATCCAGCCGCCGCCGCGCAGGGCCAGGCCGCCGTCCTCGACCGACTCGGCCAGCACCGAGGTGCGCAGCTCGACGCCGGCCGCTTCGTACCAGGGCACGGTCTTCGCGCCGACGTCGGCGCCGATCGCGGCGGCCAGCGGGGCGGGCCCGGCCTCGGCCACGGTCACCCGGCAGCCGCGGGCCGCCGCCGCGGTGGCCAGCTCGGCGCCGATCCAGCCCGCTCCCACGATGACCAGGCGGATCCCGGGCCGGAGCCGGGCCCGCAGCTCCAGGGCGTCCTCGTGGGTACGCAGGAACCGCTGACGACCCGGCCCCGGCAGCACGACCGGAACGGCCCCGGTCACCACGACCAGCCGGTCGTACGGGTACTCCGCCACCGCGGTGCGCACCCGGGCCGCGGCCAGGTCCAGGCCGGTGGCGGGCTCACTCAGGCGCAGGTCCACGCCGAGCGCGCCGAAGTCGGCCGACAAGGTGGTGTCCAGTTCGGCCTCGAGCCCGGACGCGTCCGGCTCTCCGGCCAGTGCCCCCTTGGACAGGGGCGGCCGGTCATAGGGCGGACGGCTCTCGGCGGCCAGCATGGTGATCGACCCGCCGAAGCCGCCGGCCCGGAGTTCCTCGGCGGTGCGGAGCCCGGCCAGTCCCCCGCCCGCGATGACGACCTGCATGACGACATAGGCTAGGCCCGACGCGCGGGAGTCTGGTGCCGACCAGGCTGAGAGGGAAGCTGAGAGCTTCCGACCGCAGGAACCTGATCCGGGTCATGCCGGCGAAGGGAGCGAAATGGCACGGGTGTTCATCGCCGGCGGTGGCGTGATCGGCCTCAGCATCGCCTGGCGGGCGGCCCAGCGCGGCTTCGACGTGACCGTGGCCGATCCGGCACCGGGCCGCGGGGCCAGCCACGCGGCGGCGGGCATGCTCACCCCGGTCTCCGAGGCGGCCTACACCGAGAAGGAACTGTTCGCGCTGGGCGCCGCGTCGCTGGCGCGCTATCCGGACTTCGCCGCCGAGCTGACCGCCGTCACCGGAGAGCCGACCGGGTTCCGGGTCACCGGCACCCTCCAGGTCGGCTGCGACCGCGACGACCTGGCGGTCATCGACGAGCTGCGGGTGCTGCAGGACAGCCTGGGCGTCCCCGGCC
>DASWVA010000693.1:0-6552 GCA_036401415.1 Streptosporangiaceae bacterium | reverse complement strand
TGACCGCTCCTGTCCCGGTTCCGCGCGCCTTGAGTTCTCCTAGCCAAAGGGTTCCGCCGTGCTCTCCCTCGTCCTGCCCAAGGGCTCGCTGGAGCGAGCCACCCTCGACCTGTTCGACGCCGCTGACCTGACCGTGCGGCGGTCCTCCGACCGCGACTACCACGCGTCCATCGACGACCCGCGGATCGAGCGGGTACGGTTCCTGCGCCCGCAAGAAATCCCGTCCTACATCGAACGCGGCCTGTTCGACCTCGGCATCACCGGGCGGGACTGGATCTCCGAAACTCAGGCCGACGTGGTTTCCCTGGGCGAGCTGCAGTACTCCAAGGCCACCTCCCAGCCGGTCCGGGTCGTGCTCGCGGTCCCCGAGAACGCCCCCTGGCAGACGGCCGCCGACCTGCCCGAGGGGGTCCGGATCTCCACCGAGTTCCCGTCCCTGACCAAACGGTTCCTCGAGTCCCACAGAGTCAAAGCGGTGGTCATCCCGTCCTACGGCGCGACCGAGGCCAAGGTCCCGGACATCGTGGACGCGATCGTCGACCTGACCGAGACCGGCTCCTCGCTGCGCAAGAACGGCCTGCGCATCCTGGACACCCTGCTGACCAGCTACACCGAGCTGGTCGCTTCCTCGGCGGCGCACGCCGACCAGGACAAACGCGCGGCTATGGAGGACATCGCGCTGCTGCTGCGCGGGGCGATCCAGGCCCGGGGCAACGTGCTGCTCAAGCTGAACGTCCCGGCCGGCCAGCTGACCGCGGTGACGGACATGCTGCCCGCGCTGTCGTCCCCGACCATCACGGCGCTGGCCCGCGGCAACATGAACGCGGTCGAGACCGTGGTGCCCAAGCGCGGCGTCAACACGCTGATCCCGGCGCTCAAGGCGGCCGGGGCCCAGGACATCCTGGAGATCCCGATCTCCAAGATCGTCGAATAGCCCGGCCGCAGCGCCGCGGCGCTCAGGAGCCGGCCTGCGGCTCCCGGCCGGGTGCCGTCGTCCGTCCGGTCGCGACTCAGACGGCGCGGGCCTCAACGCCCCAGCTGTGCGAGACGCTCTCCCCGGGCGCCAGCACGATCAGGCCGGCCCCGCTCACGAAGGCGTTCGGGGGGCAGGTCATCGGCTCGATGGCCATGGCCTTGCGGTGGCGCTCGCCGTGCAGCGTGTCGCTGGTGAACACCTGCAGCCAGCCGTATCCGGCGCCCGCCCACAGGGACACCTGCCGGCCGGCCGAGCGCACGTGGGCCCAGACCCGGCCGTCGCCGGCCCGGCTCAGCCCGGTCAGCGCATGGTCCAGGACCGTCGCCCCGATCGGGTGGGGCGCGCGGAAATCGCAGACGGTGCCCTCGATGTCCTGCTCCGGGCCGGACGGGATACCCCGCTCGTCCGCGGGCAGCCAGCGGGACGCGGGCAGTTCCAGCTCCCACTCGTCCAGCGGCGCCGGCCCGGCGGTGAAGTACGGGTGCTGCCCGGTCCCGTACGGCGCGGGCCGGGTGCCGCGATTGGTCGCGGACACCGTGACCTGCAGACCACCCGCGGCGCTGAGCCGATATTCGGTGTCGACCTGCACGCTGAACGGATAGCCGGTGTAGCCGTGCGGCAGGTGGGTGAGCTGCACCAGGCCGGCCTCCTGGCGCCCCGGCTGCCAGGTGGCCCAGCGGGTCAGGCCGTGGATCGCGTTGCCGTTCTTGGGCTCGCTCAGGTCCAGCTGGTAGCTGGACCCGCCGAACTCATAGCGCCCGTGGTCAATGCGGTTCGGCCACGGCGCCAGCAGCTGCCCGGCAGCCCCGGGCGGCAGCTCGTCCGGCGGGTACCCGTACACCACCGGCTCACCGGCGTAGCTGAGCTCGCGGAGTCCCGCGCCCAGCCCGGTCACCACGGCGCGATAGTCGCCGGCGCTCAATTCGTACTGCTCGCCGGTAACCGGGACAGGCGGCCGGGCGCCGGTTTCGGAGGCGAGTCCTGATTGCGCGGAACGAGACGTCATGGCTGCCATCCTGGCAGTGACCGGGCCTCGCGCGCGATCCGGGTTGCGTCGGGGGGCACGCTGAGCGCGAGCGCCGCGGCGCAGCCGGCCATCAGGCCCCAGGTCAGTTCGGCCCCGCTGGCCCGGCTGGCCGCCAGCAGGCGCCGGGCAGCGGGTTCGACCGGCTCCTGGCCCGCGATGCCGTGCAGCACGGCCGCCACCTCTTCGGACGCCTGGCCCCGGGCGGCGCAGTGCAGCAGCGCGGCGGCCAGCGCCGTGGTCCGCTGTTCCGCGTAACCGGTGACGGCCGCCCCGAGCCAGTCGGCCAGCCACACCGGCCGGGTACCACCCGCGGTGGCCCCGCCCAGCAGCCGCAGCGCCAGCAGCAGGCCGCAGAGCATGCTGTCGCCGCTGGGTACCAGGCCTGGGCCGAGACCGACCAGATCCTCGGCCAGTTCGACCGCACCGGCCAGGTCGCCAGCCGCGCAGCAGGCGGCCAGGGCGGCCGGACTGTCGTGACCTTCGAGCCCGGGCCGGATGGCGGCGGCCGCGTAGACCCGGGCCAGCGTGGTCACGCCGTGGTCGAGCCGGGCCCGCGACAACGGCCCGAACACCGGGCACGGATCCCACCAGCGACGGATCTGGACATCCAGGCCGCCCACGACCACCCGGCCGTTCCCGGCCCAGGCGTCGTCGCCGGGCTGGCTGGGGCCGGGCTGGCCCGGGCCGGGCTCGACGTCAGTTTTCGGCGTGCCGGGAGCACCGTCCAGGCCCGGGCCCGGCGGCTGCTCCAGCGTGGTGAGCTTCAGCATGACCGCGTTCGGCGGGCAGCCGGCGCCCGCGGCGGTCAGGGCGATCACTTCCGCCGCGCCGAAATCCAGGTACACGACGGTGGGGGAGGCGGCGAGCACGCGGCCCGGCCGCAGCGGGCCCCGCAGCACGTCCAGCAGGGCCAGGCTGGCCACTCCCGGGACGACCCGCTGGCCTGGCCGGGGGCCGCCGGCGAGCTGGGGTCCGCCCGTGGGACGCGGCCCGGGCCGGTCCGCCCGGGCGGGGCGCGCTCGCCTGCTTCTGCTGCCGGGCACGCCAGCCACGGTACTCCCGGAGCCTCGGCCGCCCAGCAAGCCGGCCCGCACAAAGGGCCAGGCTACCGCGAATAGCCAATTGCGGAGCCGGCGGCATTCGGTAAAGAATAGGCGCCTGGGCTGCCGATTAGGTCCCGGTGGGCGGCGGCCCTATCGCGAACAATGGCGCGGTGGCTGGATACGGCGCAAATCCCGGAAGGAGAGCGGCTGGCGCAGTCTTTCGCGGGTGGTGAGATTGAAGGGCCGACGGGGCTGCTTGGGGAGCGGGGGACCGTCAGCCCCGCCGGCTACTGAACCCTAGCCCGTCGCGTCCTCCAGGTGGGGCTTTTTGTAAATAGCGGCGGGCCCCGTAAGAGTTCCGCAATAGATGCGGACAGTGATCAGGGTGAGATATTGCCGTCACTAAGCCGGCCCTGACGCGCGGGGGTCGCGCTGATAACACTTTTTCCGGCCTTGATTGGCCGGCGGCCGGGAAGGTTAACGCTGGGGACCGAGCTGGCCGTTACGGATGGCGTCGGCTGCGAGCACCCCGAACAGGTAAAAGTACGCGGCTTCTTCGTCTTCGAAGAACCGGACCTCATGCCGGGACTGATCGGCCGCACTGAATACTTCGTAACCCCCGCGCGCGCGGACCAGGCACATGGCCCCGTCGACCTCGGTGTCGACCGCGTACGAAGACTGCGGGATCGAGGCCAGGTCGAGCAGCTGGGCGAAGATCGTCTGGGTGGTCACCCGAGGCTTGCGGGCCGAGCGGCGGCCAACGTACCGGCTGCCGCCCGCGCCCGCCTGCGCCTCGGGCGAGCCGGGGCTGGCCACGCCCGGGGCCGGCGGGCGGCTGGGAACGGGCGCAGCGTAGGCACCGGTGATCGCTGCGGCCTGGCGGGCCAGCGGCGGATCATCGTAGCGCTGGCCCGCAGAGCTGGGCTGGCCCGGAGGGCGGTACGTCGCGCCCGTGGCCGGGGGCCCGGCGGCGGGCAGTGCGGCGGGTGGTGCTGTGGCCGGCCCCCAGCGGCCGGTGTCCTCCGGAAACGGGGAACCGTGCCACACCGCCGCCGCGTCCTGGGTCTGCGCCGCCGGGTAGGCCGACCGGATCACCTCATCCGGCTCCCAGCTGGCCGAGAGCGGATCGGCATTCGCGGCGGCCGCCCGTACCGTGGCCGCCCGTACCGTGGCCGGCTGACTGGTGGCCCCGCCCGGTCCGGAAGACGCCCCCGCCCCGGGCGCGCGCCCGCCGGGCGCTCCGTGCCGGCCGCGGCTGGTCCAGCCGGGTTCGTCGTACTCCCACTCGCCCGCGGCTACCGGGTTCCACGCCACCGTGTCCTGCTCTTCCCAGCGACCGGGGCGGGAGGCGCCGGCGTCCTGCCTGCTCCAAGCCCCGGTGTTCACTCCCGGGTCGGTGACGTCGCGTGCGTTCCAGTTGTCGGTGTCCCGGCTGGCGTCGTAGCCCTGATCGGCCCAGCGGACGTCACCCTGGCTGCCGTCGCCTGGCCCCGGGGCACCCCCCGGCGCACCGCCCGGCGCGCCCCAGCGGTCGGGCGCGCGGTCGGTCCAGCCGCCGGCGGTCTGCTCATTCTGGCCGCGGTGGCCGTTCGGGCTGTCCTGGCCGTTCCAGCCGGTGGCGGCGGCCCGCTCGCGGGCGGCGGCGCGCTCGACCTCACGGGGATCCCACGAGCCGGTGTCCGGAGCCTGCCAGCCGCCGGTGTCCCGGGCCCGCCAGCCGCCCCGCGCCCGGGGGAAAGGGCCGCCCGGTTCGGGGGCGTCCTGCGGATCGCCCACCATGGCCCAGGTGCCGGTGTCCCGCGGGTCCTGCGCGTGTTCGTCCGGCTCGCCGCCCAGGTTCTGACGGGCGCCCCCGGCCAGGTCGGGCGTACGCGGATCCGCCGCCCAGGACGGGCCGGTGTCGATCAGCCCCTGCTGGCCCACCGCGCGCAGGGGGCCGGTGTCCGGGGCGGGCTGGCGGTAGTCGCGGGGGTTGAACGCCCAGGTCTCCCGGGAGCCGGCGTCCCAGCCGTGCCCGTTCCCCGCCGCCCGGTCCGGCTCGGCCAGCTCGTATTCGCCCCGCTCCTCGCGCAGGCCGTCGATGTCGCGGCGCGGGACCACGACCTCGAATACGCCGCGGTCCACTTCCCAGAATCCCAGCCGCCGGGCCAGGTAGAGGTCGCGGCCCAGGTAGGCGATGTGCATCCGCTCGCCCAGGTCGTCCAGGACCATGCAGCGTTCGCCGCGGTACCGGCCGATCGGCCGGGACTCCCACAGCGCGTCGAGTTCGTCCACGCTGACGTTCTTGCGCCAGTGGTTGGATGACGAGCGGAAACCCAGTTCCTCCGGCGGTGGGCAGGCCGCGAACAGGGTGACCTCCTCGTCGGTCGGGCCCACGCCTGCCTGGTACGACGCACCCTGAAAGCTCGCCATGAGCCGGTACCGCATGCCTCAGACCTCCCTCGTCGGCCGCCGCCACACCAGGCCGTCGTACCTGGCGACCAGGTCATCGCCCCGCGTGGTGAGCCGCGAGATCGAGGCGCCCACCGGGACCGGCATGGGGTCGGTGTAGAACTCGGGGACCACGGGCCCGGGTCGTGACGCGGCCGGAGCCTGCCCCGGCGGTACCGGGCCCGGCCAGCGGCCTGGGTCATCCGGCCCCGAGGCCGCGGCGTAGGTATCCATTTCCCGGGCCAGCCAGCCCAGAAAGTAGATCTCGCGTGTGTCCGCGGTGAATTCCGACCCCTCATAGCCGAGCCCGAGGGCGGTGAAGCACTCCGCGGGATCACGGAAGGACACGTCCCGGCGGCGGTACACGAAGCCCGCAATGATGGAACGCTGGCCGTTGAGGTACGGCCCGACCAGGCGCGGCGGGATGACCTTGCGCATCGGGGTTCCCGGCTCGATCCTCGTTCCGGCCGGCCCGGTCCGGGTCACCATGAGGAGGAGGGCCCGCCCGGCAGGCAGCAGGCCCAGGGCCCGGCCAGGGCGGGGAAGCGGCGGGGCCGGATGGCGGCCAGCAAACGAAACACGGCGGCCCGCCCGCCAACCGTGAACCTCACCTGGGAGCTCCTCTCCGCGTGCCCTGGAAATCTTGGAAACCTTGCGAATCGGCGGGGAAAGGAACTACTCCCCAGCTGGAGCGCTACGCCGTTCACGAGAGTCCCATATCCCTAATCTGCTCTCAACTGATTCCGCCAATCACGTGGCCCAGTTGCTGTTCAGGACCGTAATCCAGATCACTTCAATTACTAAGAGCAGTTGAATGATTACAGATTGCTGCAGGAACTCCCGGTGCCCGGCAATGGCAGGCAGCCGCTATCCGCGTGCCTGCGGCCGGCTCGAAGTGGCCTCCGGTGATAGCGGCTCCGGTGCGCCGGAATCACTGCCCGCCAAGCGGAAGTGAAGGTTCCTGAGCTCCGGCCGGACGGCCACGTTTGTGGCCCAATGACGGTTTCCCGCACCGCCGCCCCCGGTCGGCCAGCGGGCCGAGACGGCCGGCCGTCGGGCGTAGGGTCAAAGCCGTG
>DASWVA010000692.1:0-2326 GCA_036401415.1 Streptosporangiaceae bacterium | reverse complement strand
GGCCGCGCCCGAGGTGATCGCCAACTCGCTGGGCGAGTACCTGCGGATCCAGCTCCGCCGGATCCGCAGCGGCGAGAGCGGCGCGCTCCCGGTCGTCATCGGCCTGGTCGCGATCGTGATCTACTTCCAGGCCCGGAACTCGCTGTTCCTGTCGCCGGGGAACCTGGTCAACCTGCTGATCCAGGGTGCGCCCTACATCATCCTCGGCATGGCCGAGGTGTTCGTCCTGCTGCTGGGCGAGATCGACCTGGCGGTCGGGTTCACCGGGGCCGTGGCCGCGGTGATCACCGCCTGGACGGTGTTCAGCCTGCCGTGGTGGGTGGCCATCCTCCTCGGGCTGGGCACCGGGGCGGCCCTGGGGCTGCTCTTCGGCCTGCTGATCACCAGGCTGGGGTTGCCATCGTTCGTCGTGACCCTGGCCGGCCTGCTCGGGTTGCAGGGCCTGATGATCGTCCTGGTCGCCCGCAGCGGCCACGGGCCGGGTGGTTCCATCCCGATCAACAACAAGATCATCGGTGACCTGACCGAGGGTAACCTCAGCCCGGCCGCCGGCTGGATCGCCATGATCGTGGTGGTGGTGCTCGCCGCAGTGGTGCTCTTCATGCGCGACCGGCAGCGCCGGGCGGCCGGCCTGGTGACCCCGCCGATCAGCGTGACCGCGCTGAAAATCGTGGTCATGGCCGCGGCGGGCGTGCTGGTCGTGCTGATCGGCAACGCCAACCGGGGTACTGCCCTGCAGGCCCTGAGCGGGGTGCCCTGGGTGGCACCCATCGTGCTGGGCGTGCTGGCCGTCTGGACGTTCCTGCTGGGACGGACCCGGTTCGGCCGGTACATCTACGCCATCGGCGGTAACGCCGAGGCGGCGCGGCGGGCCGGCGTCAACCTCCGCCGGATGAGGACGCTGGCCTTCGTGCTGACCGGTGTGACCGGGGCGGTCGCCGGCATCATCCTGGCCTCCCGGCTGGGGTCGATCTCCACCGACGTCAACGGCGGCCAGCTGGTGCTGTTCGCGGTGGCGGCGGCGGTCATCGGCGGTACCCACCTGTTCGGCGGTCACGGCAAGATGCTGAACGCCCTGATCGGTGGCCTAGTGGTGGCGGCGATCGCGAACGGCCTGGCCCTGCTCGGGACGAGCGCGGCGGCGACCTACATCGTCACCTCGCTGGTCCTGCTGGCCGCGGTCAGCGTGGACGCGCTGTCCCGGCGCGGCAAGACGAGCTGACGGCCGACCCGCAAGACCCGGGGAGGCATCCGTCCAGGTGACGGGTGCCTCCCCGTTCGTCGTGGCCACGGGGTCCGGGAAGCGGGCGGCGGTTTCACTGCGTTCCTTCAGGCTGCGCTGAGCCGGTCCTCAGCCAGGCCGGCCATGGTCTTCTCCCAGACCGGCCCGTCGCGCCCGCGTACCGGCGGGCAGACCGGCCTGTCCCGGAGCGCCTGGAGGTCCCGCTTGTCCACGACCATGACGGCTACCCCGCTCAGCCCGTCGCCGTACGGGCGCGGGCCCGGTGACGGGACGGTGCGCCCGCGCGGCCAAGTCTGGCGCTCGCCCGGGGACCAGCCGCGCTGGGCCCGCCCGGTGCTGCTCGTGATCGCCGCCGTGGCCGCGCTGCTGTTCGCCTGGAACATCACCCAGGCCGGGCTGGCCCCGTTCTACTCGGTCGCGGTGAAGAGCATGTCGGTGAGCTGGAAGGCCTTCTTCTACGGCGCCTTCGACCCCCGGGCCACGATCACCATCGACAAGCTGGCGGGCTCGTTCCTGCCGCAGGCCCTGTCCGCCCGGATCTTCGGCTACCACCCCTGGTCGCTGGCGCTGCCCCAGGTGATCGAGGGGGTGGTCTCGGTGCTGGTCATGTACCGGATCGTCCGCCGCTGGGCGGGGCCGGTGCCCGGGCTGCTCGCTGCGGCCATCTTCGGGCTGACCCCCATCGCGGCGTCCATGTTCGGTCACAGCATGGAGGACGGTGCGCTCACCCTGTGCCTGGTGCTGGCGGCCGACGCCTACCAGCGGGCCGTGATGGAGGCCCGGCTGCGCTCGCTGATCTGGTCCGGCGTCTGGGTCGGCCTCGGCTTCCAGGCCAAGATGCTGCAGGCCTGGATGGTGCTGCCCGCGCTGGCCATCGGTTACCTGTTCGCCGCGCCCGCGCCGCTGCGGCGCCGGCTGTGGCAGACCACGGTGGCCGGGCTGGTCATGCTGGCGGTGTCGCTGTCGTGGATTGCGCTCTACACCTTCACCCCGGCCCGCGACCGGCCCTACGTGGACGGATCCACCAGCAACAGCGCGATCGCCATGGTGTTCGGCTACAACGGCCTGGAGCGCTTCGGCATC
>DASWVA010000691.1:0-2410 GCA_036401415.1 Streptosporangiaceae bacterium | reverse complement strand
GTCGAGGGCGCCGGTGGGCTCGTCGGCCAGCAGCAGGGTGGGCTCGTTGGCCAGGGCGCGGGCAATGGCCAGCCGCTGCCGCTGGCCACCGGACAGGACTCCGGGCACGGCGGCGGCCTTGTCGCCGATGCCGAGCAGGTCGAGCAGGTCCCGGGCCCGGGTCTCGGCCATCTTGCGCTTGCGGCCCGCGATGACCGCGGGCAGCGCCACGTTCTCCAGTACGGTCATGCCTTCCAGCAGGTTGAAGAACTGGAACACAAGCCCGATGTGGCGCCGGCGCAGCCGGGCCAGGTCGTCCTCGCTCCGGCCGGTGACCTCCTCATCGGCCACCCTGATCTGCCCCTCGTCCGCCCGCTCCAGGCCGGCCACCAGGTTCAGCAGCGTCGACTTGCCGCAGCCGGACGGCCCCATCAGCGCGACGAAGTCGTTCTGGGTCACCTCCAGGTCCACTCCGCGCAGTGCCCGGACGGGCGCGTTTTCGGACTCGAAGGTCTTGCGCACCCCCCGCACGGACAGCGCCGGCTCCGCAGCACCGAACTCACTCATGGTGTCCTCCCCCGGGAACGATCTTGTAGGCGATGACCGGGGCTTCGCGCCCCTTCACCAGCTGGGCGCCGAGCGCGGTGGCCTGCACCGGCACGGTCAGCGCCTGCATGGTGGCGTCGGAGATCACCGTCTCGCCCCTGGCGGCCAGCTGCTGCAGCCGCTGGGACAGGTTGACGGTGTCGCCGACCAGCGTGTATTCGAGCCGTTCGGCCGACCCGAGCAGAGCCGCGGCGGTTTCGCCGGTGGACAGCCCGAGCCCGAGCCCGAACTCGGGCAGGCCGCTGGCCGTCCACTCGGCGTTGATCTCGGCCTGCAGCGCGTGCATGGCGGCGGCGGCCACGACGGCGTGGTCCGCGTGATCAGGTTGCGGGAACGGGGCGCCGAACACGGCCATCACCGCATCGCCGACGAACTGCATGACCGTCCCCCCTTCCCCCAGGATGGCCCGGTTCATCGCGGCCCGGTGCGTGTTGAGCTGGCCGGCCAGCTGGCTCGGGTCGGCTCGCTCCGCGATGGCCGAGTATGACCTAATGTCGCTCATCAGGACCGTGACCACCAGTCTTTCCGTCTCACCGATGCCACGGTGTTCCTGCCGGAGCTTTTGCGCCAGCCCGCTGGGCAGCAGCCGGGAGAGGGTTTCGCCCTGCTCCTCGCGGTCCACGATGGCCTGGTGCAGCAGCCGCAGCCGCGCCAGTGCGTCCTGGCTGCCCGCGGACACGCCCTCGGCCAGCCGCACGAACAGGGCCGACACCTCGTCGTCGACCGCCTCGGGCGGGACGTGGCGGGCCGCGGCGATGGCCTTGACCGGTTTGCCCTCGGCCACCAGGCTCAGCAGTTCCTCCTCGGCGGGCCGCAGCGTGCCCGGTGCCGCCACCGGGTTGACCAGGGCGGCCACGATGTCCGGGTCCAGCGCGGTGCCGCCGGTGGCCACCGCGCGGATCGCGTCGGCCAGCTGGGTGCCCCCGGCCACGTGGTCCTTGAGCAGGTAGCCGTAGCCCGCCGACCCCTCGGCCAGCAGCGAGACCGCGTACTCCGGGTCCTCGTACTGGGACAGCACCACGATCCCGGTGCCGGGGTGCCGCTTGCGGACCTCCTTGGCCGCGTCGATGCCCTCGCTCTGGAACGACGGCGGCATCCGGATGTCGGTCACCAGCACCTGGGGCCGGGTCTCGCTCACCCCGGACACCACTCCGTCGAAGTCGCCCGCCACCCCGAGTACATGCAGGTCCTGCTGCCGTTCGATCAGGGCGCGCACGCCTTCTCGCACGATCAGGTTGTCATCCGCCAGGAAGACCCCGATCGTGGCCGCTGCTCCGGTGCCGTGCTCCATGAACTCAGTTGTCCCACGTCAGGGCCGGGACCGGCCAGAGAGCAGCCACGCCCGCCCCCGATCGTGCTACCACCACGGGAAACGGCGGCCAGCACACTGGCCCCGGACCGGGCACCACGGCACCATGGTCGCCATGCGCGTCCATCTGTGCGGTGTCCGCGGGTCCACACCGGCCCCGGGCGCCGACTTCCTCCGTTATGGCGGTCACACCTCGTGCGTGGCCGTGGCCCACGACGGTGACCCCGCGCCCGTGCTGATCCTGGACGCGGGCACCGGGCTGCGCGCGGTGACCGGCCTGCTCGGCGACCGGCCGTTCGACGGAACCATCGTGCTCACGCACCTGCACTGGGACCACGTGCACGGCCTGCCGTTCTTCCGCGGCGGCGACCGTGAGGACGCGCGGGTGACCCTGCTGCTGCCCGAACAGGAGGACGGGGCGGACGCGGAGGCCGTGCTGGCCCAGGGGATGTCCCCGCCGCACTTCCCGATCACGCCCAGTGGGCTGCGCGGTGCCTGGACGTTCGGCTCGCTGCG
>DASWVA010000690.1:0-1695 GCA_036401415.1 Streptosporangiaceae bacterium | reverse complement strand
GCACGCGGAGCGGCTGGAGGCCATCTGGTCCGAGCTGTGCGAGCGCAGCGACTTGCGTCCCCGCCAGGCCGGGGTGGCCGCGTTCAACGCCACCCACCCGGACACCAAGCGCGGGCTGGCCATCACCCCGGTCAAGTTCGGGATCTCGTTCAACCTCACCGCGTTCAACCAGGCCGGCGCGCTGGTGCACGTGTACAAGGACGGCTCGGTGCTGATCAACCACGGCGGCACCGAGATGGGCCAGGGCCTGCACACCAAGATGATTCAGGTCGCGGCGACCGCGCTGGGCGTGCCGATGAACCTGATCCGGCTGGCCCCCACCCGCACCGACAAGGTCCCGAACACCTCGGCCACCGCGGCCAGCTCCGGGACCGACCTCAACGGCGGCGCGGTCAAGGACGCCTGCGAGCAGATCCGGGCCCGGCTGGCCGCCGTGGCCGCGGGCCAGCTCGGCGTGCACCCGGCCGACGTGCGCTTCGCCGCCGGCGTGGTCACCGGCATCGGGTTCGGTGACCGGCAACTGGCCTGGGCCGACCTGGTCCACGACGCCTACTTCCAGCGGGTTCAGCTCTGGGCGGCCGGCTTCTACCGCACCGAGGGCCTGCACTGGGACTCGGCCCGGATGCAGGGCGAGCCGTTCAAGTACTTCGCCTACGGCGCGGCCGCGTCCGAGGTCGAGGTGGACGGGTTCACCGGCGCCTACCGGGTGCTCCGGGCCGACATCGTGCACGACGTGGGGGACAGCCTGTCGCCGCTGATCGACATGGGCCAGATCGAGGGCGGCTTCGTGCAGGGCGTGGGCTGGCTGACCCTGGAGGAGCTGCGCTGGGACGAGACCGACGGCCCGCACCGGGGCCGGCTGGCCACCCAGGCCGCCAGCACCTACAAGATCCCGAGCTTCTCCGAGCTGCCGGAGCAGTTCAACGTGCACCTGTTCCAGCGGGCCACCGAGTCCGGCGTGGTCTACGGGTCGAAGGCGGTGGGGGAGCCGCCGCTGATGGAGGCGTTCAGCGTGCGCGAGGCGCTGCGCCAGGCGGCCGGCGCGTTCGGCCCGCCCGGCTACGAGGTCGAGCTGGCCTGCCCGTCCACGCCGGAAGCGGTCTACTGGGCCATCGAGGCCGCCCGGTCCGCGACCGGTGCGACCGGTGCGACCGGGGCGACCGGGGCGACCGGGGCGCCCGCGGTCCACGTGGGGGTCTGAGATGGACTGGCTCGACGCCGTTCAGCAGCTCCGGCACGAGGGCCGGCCGGGCGTGCTGGTCACCGTGGCCGAAGTGCGCGGCCACGCCCCCCGGGAGCCCGGGGCCAAGATGGTGGTGAGCCAGGACCAGCTCTGGGGCAGCGTGGGCGGCGGCAACCTGGAGGCGTCGGCGGTGGCCCGGGCCCGGGAGCTGATCGCGTCCGGGGCCACCGTGCCGGAGTTCCGCGAGACCAGGCTCAGCCCGCACACCCGGACCGAGCACGGCCGCCAGTGCTGCGGGGGTGTGGTCCGGCTGCTGCTGGAACCGCTCCCGGCCCGGCCGGTGGTGGCCCTGTTCGGCCTGGGTCACGTCGGGTACGAGCTGGCCCGCATCCTGTCCCGGCTGCCGGTCCAGCTCCGGCTGGCCGATTCTCGGGCCGAACCGCTGGACCGGGTCCGGCTGGCCGACGTCATCGACGGCCGGGCCGACGTGCACATCCATCACACGCTGCTGG
>DASWVA010000689.1:0-2172 GCA_036401415.1 Streptosporangiaceae bacterium | reverse complement strand
GAGAGGAACGTCAGCGGCAGCATGAAGAACACGTTGATGCCAATGATCGCCTCCCGCTGGCGGACCAGCATGCCGACGGTGTTGGAGAGCGCCCCGAACACGTTGCCGACCAGTATCGAAGCCACGGCCACGATCACCGCGCCCGTCACCCCGCCCGGGTACCGCGCGCCGCCGGCCAGGCCCAGACCCAGGATGATCACGACCTGGATGGTGGTCGTCACCGCCTGCTCGGCCACATTCGCGTTCATCAGCGCGACCCGGCGGGCGGGCGAAACCAGGAACCGGTTCAGCGTGCCCCGGTCGATCTCCTCCATCGCGTTCATCCCGGCCCACATGTTGCCGTTCATCGCGTTCATGGCCGCGATGCCGGGGATCAGGTAGTCCAGGTAGGAGCCGCTGGCCCCGAAGCCGGGGATGTCGATCACCCGGCGGAACAGCTGGCCGAACAGGAACAGCCAGATGACCGGCTGAACCAGCCCGACCGCGATGAACGCGGGCTGGCGGAGCACGGCGTGCAGCTTGCGGCCGGTCAGGTACCACGTGTGCCGCAGCGTGGTGCCGATCCCGCCGCCGCCGGGGCGGCTGGTGTCCGGGGCCGGACCCGGGTGGTTCACGGTCAGGTCGGTGGCGGTCATGACTGGGACTCCCCGGTGGCCAGGTCGGTAGCGTAGTCGGTGGCGTAACGGTGGCCGGTGTGACGCAGGTACACGTCGTCCAGGGACGGCCGGGCCACGGTCACCGCGGCCACGGCCACCCCGGTCCGCTCCAGCGCGGCCAGGAGGCCGGGCACGGCCGCCGCGCCGTCGTCACTGCGGGCGCTCACCGCCCGGCCGGTCACCCGCAGGTCCCGGACGTGCGGCAGACCGTGCAGGACCGTGGTGGCCCGGGCCACGTCGGCGCCGGGTGGCAGGTCCAGGTGCACGGCGTCGCCGCGCAGGTCACCCTTGAGCTCGTCCGGCGAGCCCTCCGCCACCACCCGGCCGTGGTCGACGATGGCAAGCCGGTCCGCGAGGCGGTCGGCTTCTTCCATGTAGTGGGTGGTGAGCAGGACGGTCATGCCGTCGCCGGAGGCCAGCCGGCTGATCTCCTGCCACATGGCGGTCCGGGCCTCCGGGTCCAGCCCGGTGGTCGGCTCGTCGAGGAACAGGATCTCCGGGCGGTGGACCAGGCCGAGGGCCACGTCCAGCCGTCGCTGCATGCCACCGGAGTAGGTCTTGACCAGGCGGTTCCCCGCCTCGGCGAGGTCAAAGCGGGCCAGTAGCTCATCGGCCCGCGCCTTGGCCCCGGCTCCGCCCATGCCGAACAGGCGCCCCTGCAGGATAAGGTTCTCCCGGCCGGTGGCCATCGGGTCGCTGCCGGATCGCTGGGCCACCACGCCGATCATGCGGCGCACCTGGCCCGGGTGCTTCCGCACGTCGGTGCCCTCGACCTCGGCGGTGCCCGTGTCCGGGCGGGCCAGCGTGGTGAGGATCTTGATCGTGGTGGACTTGCCCGCTCCGTTCGGGCCGAGCAGGCCGAAGATCGTTCCCCGGGCGACGGTGATGCTGAGGCCGTCCAGGGCCCGGACGGGACCGTCCTTGCGGCCGCGGACGGCGTAGGTCTTGACCAGGTCCTCGGCCTGGACGGCCGGTCCGGCGCCGCGGGCGGATCTGGTCCTGACGGCGGATGTGGCCGCTGGTGTAGCAGAAGGCATGGTGGTACTGCTCCTCCGGTCGGTGTGGTGCCTTACTGGCAATGGGCGCCGGGCCGGCCGGTGGAGGACGCCCAGGTAACCTGGACGTGCGCACGGCCGGCTTCGGCCCGGTGGTGACGCGGCCCCGGCCCGGTGCTCCGGATCTTTGGCGGTGAAAGGGCACCGGCCGGGGAGTCTGCTCGCTGTTCTCGCGAGGTCGTTCGCTCAGGGTTCTGGTCAGGGGTTCTGGGTCAGGGCTCCTCCCGGGGGCGGCCTTCGCCGATGTTGAGGACGGCCCGGTCGGCGCGGGCCCAGTCCAGCTCCTGAAGCTCCGGCGGGAACTCCCCGGTCTCGTGTATGCCCCGCCACAGCTTGAGGTCTGCGAACGTGCCGTCGGCCAGCTCGGTCATGAGGGTTCGCACCCAGTCGGCCTCGGCCCGCTTCATGGCCAGCCCGTACTCGTTCTCGAGCACGAACAGCCGGGGCAGCCGGTGACTGAC
>DASWVA010000688.1:0-1666 GCA_036401415.1 Streptosporangiaceae bacterium | reverse complement strand
CGCGTCACGGATGAAGGCGTAGGTGTTTTTCCAGACCCGGGCCGCCTGGGGTGAAAAGGGCCGGTAGCCGGTGAACCGGACCGGCTGCTGGGCCCGGCCCGGTTCGGGGTCGGCGACCTGGCTGGGCAGGGCCGGGTCGATGACGACCTGCTCGTGCTCGCCGGCGCGAACCATGGAGACGCCCCGGTGGCGGGGCTGGCCGGCGATGTAGACGTCCCCGCTGGCGTACCAGCGCTCCGTTCCCTCGGCGCGGAAGCCGACGGCACCGGTGTCCACCTGGCCGAAGATCAGCATGTCGGCGGACACGACGTCGGCGTCGAAATCCATGCCGAAGGTCACGAGGTCGATGCCGACCGCACCGGCCGCGCCGTGAACCACCCGCATCTCACACCTCTGGCCGCGCGGGTGGATCCGGGTCACCCCACGCATGCCGGCCAGCAGGGCGAGAGTGGAGTCGGCATCCCTGGTTTCGACGACTGGGCTCATCATGGCCTCGCTAGTGCCCCAGGACACTTCGATTCCGCTGGTTATTTCACTGGTTGATTGTGCTGGTTGATTCATTGGCATTACCCATTTCCCGGGACGGGAAAAGTGATCGGGGCGACGGACCGCCGGCGGATCAGCTGGCCAGAAGAAGCTGACCGGGCCTCTGCCGGGCGCCGGAAGTGTGATTGCCTACCCTGGGGGCAGGTGCTCAGCCAAGGGCGAGAGGGCTAGGAGACGAACGGTGCCGGCTTCCAGTGGCGATGACCAGGCGGGCGAAACGGCCCCCGGTCGGCTGGCCGGCGATGGCCAGACCATCCGGGACGTTTTCGAGGCCCTGACGACGCCGACAGCCGCCACGGAAGGGCCGGAGCATACGATCGTGGCGGCCAACGCCGCGTTCCGCGCCTTCGCCCATCAGCCGGATCCCCTCGGTAAGCCGGCGCGGCAGGTGTTTCCGGCTTTCCCCCAGCAGCAGATCGCGGACCTGCTGGACCTGGTCTACGCCGCGGGAGAGCCGTTCACCGCGCGCGAATGGCCGGTTGAGGAAGAGCGCTACATGGACTTCACGATCGCGCCATGGCGCGGATCAAGCGGTGGTGTACGCGGCGTTCTGGTGACCCAGGCCGACGTGACCGAGCAGGTCCAGGAACGGCAGGCCGCCCGCCAGCCACCAGGGCCGGCGGCGCCGTCCCCGGGACGCGAGAGCGCCGCCGTGCAGGAGGCGATGCTGCCGTCCGGCCTGCCGGTCCTGCCCCGGGCGCGGATCGCGGCCCGGTATCTGCCCGCCGCCGTCAAGGATGCCGCGGGGGGTGACTGGTTCGACGCGTTCGCGCTGACTGGCGGCCGGGTGGCGCTGATGGTCGGGGACGTGGCGGGCGACGGGGTGGCGGCGTCCGCGGCCATGGGGCGGCTCCGCGCCGTACTCCGGCAGGCCCTGACGCTGCAGTCAGAGCTGGCGGCCGTGCTCGCCCAGGCAGACCAGTTCGCGGCCGGTGATCCCGCTCTGCGGGCGGTCACGCTGTGCGTGGTCATACTCGATCCGGCGAACGGGGAGTTCTGCTACGCCACCTGCGGGCACCCGCCCCCCATCGTGGCGGCCCGCAGCGGCACCGCACGGCACCTGAGCGGCACCGGAGCCAGGCCGCTGGGCGTCGGGACCGGCCCGCTCCAGGTTGACGCC
>DASWVA010000687.1:0-3889 GCA_036401415.1 Streptosporangiaceae bacterium | reverse complement strand
CAGTCGATCTCCGAGCTGTCCCGGTCCTGCGGTACCTCGGCCACCACGGTGGTCCGGTTCTGCCGCACGGTCGGGCTGCGCGGCTACCCCGATCTGCGGCTGGCTCTGGCCGCCGCCGTGGCTTCCGATGACGGCGACGCGGTCGCGGCGGCCTCCCAGGACATCGGGCCGGGCGACGACGCCGCGCTGATCGCCAAGAAGATCGCCTACGCCGACGCGGCCGCGGTCACCGACACCGCCAATCACCTCGACCCAGCGGTCGTTGTCAACGTTGTCAACGCGCTGGCCGCGGCCAACCGCATCGACATCTACGGAGTCGGGGCCAGTGGCTATGTAGGGCTGGACCTGCAGCAGAAACTGCAGCGCATCGGCCGTCCGGCCTTCGCCTGGCCGGATCCTCACATGGCCATCACGTCGGCCACGCTGCGCGGCCAGGGAGACGTGGCGGTGGGTCTGTCCCACACCGGAACCACCGTGGACACCATCGACTCGCTCCAGGAGGCGCACGCCAACGGCGCGGTCACCGTGGCCGTAACCAACTTCCCGTGGTCGCCGATCACGGGGCCGGCCGATTTCGTGCTGCTCACCGCGGCCCGTGAGACCGCCTTCCGGTCCGGCGCCATGACCAGCCGCATCGCCCAGCTCACGGTGATCGATTGCCTGTTCGTGGTGCTGGCCCAGCGGGATCTGCCCGCGACCCGGGCCGCGCTGGAGCGGACCTACGCCGTCGCCCAGGCCAAGCGGACCCGCCGAGGCCGCCGGCCCGCCGAAACCGATCGCTGATGTGGACACCCCGGAGCCGGACACCCCGATCCCGGACGCCCCGCCGATCCCGGACGCGGTGACCCGGTCCGGCCGATAGCCTGACGTTTTGTGACCACTGCCGCGCCCGCTCTGTACCGGAAGGTCGCTGACGATCTGCGCGGGGCGATCGCGGCGGGCGAGTACCCGGCCGGCACCCGGCTCCCATCCGAGAGCGATCTGGCCGAGCGGTATTCGGTGTCGCGGGGTACCGTCCGGCAGGCGTTCGCCGCGCTGCGCGCAGACGGGGTGATCGCTTCCCGCCGCGGCGCCCGCCGGATCGTAGTGGGCAGCCCGCACCTGCAGAGCTTCGGCGAGCTGGCCAGCTTCTCCCGCTGGGCCCACGCCATCGGCGAGGTGCCGGCGGGCCGGGTCATGGCCCTGGCCCGGCGGGAGGCCACGCCGTCGGAGGCCGGGCAGCTGGCGTTGACCCCGGGGACCCGGATCTACCACCTGACCCGGGTCCGGCTGCTGTCCGGCCACCCGGTGATGGTCGAGCGGACCGCCTTCCCGGAGCCGGTGGGCGCGCTGGTGGCCGGGATCGACCTGGACCGCGAGTCGATCTACGAGCGGCTGGGTGAGCTCGGCGTGGTCTTCGCCGACGCTGAGCACGTCATCGACTCGGTGCCGGCCACCGCCGGCGACGCGCGGCTGCTGGAGACCCGGCCGGGGGTCCCGCTGTTGCGGGAGCGGCGCCGGACCACCGACCCGTCGGGTGTCCCGGTCGAGTGGTCCGAAGACCGCTACCTGGGCCGCGCGGTCGCCTTCACCGTGCACAACTCGGTCGCGGTCAGCGCGCTGACCCGCTTGCCTGCGGACGGATCAGCCCGGTGAGCAGGGGTTCGAAGTGCCCGAAGCCCGGGGTGTCCGCCGCCGGGTCCTTGGCTTCCTCGTCCCAGCGCCGGACGGCTACCGCGGCCCGGGCGTGCGGCCCCGCTTCGAACGCGGCCGCCTCGGCCGCGTTCATCGGGCCGCCCTGGACCGACAGCGTGTACACCGAAGCGGCCGACAGCTTCTGGAGGTAGCCCGGCTCGACCGCGCACAGGTAGCGCTTGGCCGCCACGTGCAGCCGGACCGGCTCGGTCACCTCCTCGCCGAACCACCGGGCGAGCCAGCTCGCGCCCGCCGTCCCGTGCTGGTTGTCGGTGCCCGCCATCAGGTCCCGCCCGCTGACCGTGCCGCCGCAGATGTGCCCGACGTCGTGCAGCAGGGCCGCGGCCACCTGCTCGGGGGGTGCGCCCGCGGCTTCGGCCAGCGCGCCCGCCTGCCGCATGTGCACCGCCACGCTCACCTCTTCACCCAGGTAGTCCTGGGCGCCCTGGCCGGCGAACAGCTCACCGATCACCCTCACCGGACCCACCGGCCACCACCCGCCTTTAAGTTGGCTATACAAGTAGAAGGCAAACTATACTAGTTACCGGAGGACGCATGATGAACGAGGGTCTCGTGGTCATTGTCGGCGGCGGAATCCTGGGCACCATGCACGCCGTGTCGGCCCGGCAGCGCGGTTACCAGGTCATCCAGCTGGAACGCGAGCTGGCCGGCCGCGGCGCGAGCGTGCGGAACTTCGGGTTGGTGTGGGTGAGCGGCCGTGCGCCCGGCGCCGAGCTGGATCTGGCCCTGCGGGCCCGACGGCGCTGGGCCGAGGTCGCCGTGGACGTGCCCGGCGTCGGTTTCCGGCCGGCGGGCTCGCTGACCCTGGCTGCCGACGAGGCCGAGCTGGCGCTGCTCAAGGAGGCCTCGGCCCGTCCCGACGCCGCCGCCCGCGGCTTCGAGATCCTGGACCCGGCGGCCGCCCGTCAGGTCAATCCCGCCCTGCTCGGTGAGTTCGCCGCTGCCTTGTGGTGCCGGCAGGACGCCATCGTCGAGCCCCGGGCCGCCGCCGCGGCCCTGCGCGCTCACCTGGCCCGGGCCCCGGGCTACACCTGGCTCCCCGGCCGGGAGGTGATCGCCGTCGCCCCGCACGCGGTGCGCGACCACACCGGGCAGTGGCACCGCGGCGACCTGGTCGTGGTGTGCCCGGGCGCGGCCCACACCGGCCTGGCCGGCCCGCACCTGGCCGGCTACGCGGAGCCGCCGCTGCGCCGGGTCCGCCTGCAGATGATGCAGACCCGCCCGTTCGGCGGCCAGCTCACCACGTCCGTGGCCGACGGTGACTCGATGCGCTACTACCCGGCCTTCGACCTGCCCGGCCGGTCCGCGCTGCCGCCGCAGCCGCCAGCCGCGGCCCGGACCGGGGCCC
Source organism: Streptosporangiaceae bacterium (assembly GCA_036401415.1). Taxonomy (GTDB): domain Bacteria; phylum Actinomycetota; class Actinomycetes; order Streptosporangiales; family Streptosporangiaceae; genus Bog-532. Next base: position 846 of record DASWVA010000687.1, on the reverse strand, counting down.
AGTTGCTGCTGGTGCAGCGCCGCGACGGCGGCCTGACCATCGGCGACACGCACGAGTACGACGAGCCGTTCGGCTTCGACGTGGATGAGGACGCCTACGACCATCTGCGGGCCCGTGCCGAGCACCTGCTCGGCACGCCACTGCCGCCGGTCCAGCGCCGGTGGGCCGGCGTCTACAGCCAGGTCACCACCGGTGAGCTGTACCACCGATCGCAGATTGAGCCGGGTGTGGTCCTGGTCACCGGGCCCGGCGGGCGCGGCATGACCTGCTCGCCCGCCATAGCCGAGGAGACGTTCGCATGAGGCTCACCAGCGCGACCTGCACCATCGTCTGCCTGGACATGGCGGGCACCACCGTGGCCGACGACGGCGTGGTCATGGAGGCGTTCGAGGCGGCCATCAGCGGCCGCGGCCTGTCCGGGGACGGCTATGAGCAGGCCATGAAGGACGTCCGCGCCACCATGGGCCAGTCCAAAATCGAGGTCTTCCGGCGCATCCTCGGCGATGAGGGCACGGCCATGGACGCGAACGAGGCGTTCGAGCACCACTACGGGCATGCGGTACGGGCCGGCGCGGCCGCGCCGCTGCCCGGGGCGGTCGAGACCCTGGCCGCCCTGCGTTCGGCCGGCCTCAGGGTCTGCCTGCTGACCGGCTTCTCGCCGTCCACCCGGGACGCCCTGCTGGAAGCGCTCGGCTGGCATTCCCTGATCGACCTGGCCCTGTCACCCGTGGACGCGGGCCGGGGGCGCCCCTGGCCCGACCTGCCGCTGACCGCGCTGCTCCGTCTCGGCGGCGCCGACGTCCGCGAGCTGGCCACCGTCGGCGACACCCGCAGCGACATCGAGTC
>DASWVA010000686.1:0-3954 GCA_036401415.1 Streptosporangiaceae bacterium | reverse complement strand
TAGTTACTGTTACTATATTTTTATAGTCACGGTAACTTCGAAGTAAGGGGTCTGGCGATGTCCGGATTTCGCATCACCCGGGAGTACCCGCATCCGCCGACGGCGCTGTGGCGCGCGCTCACCGACCCGGACCTGGTGCCGCGATGGACCTCGACCGGCCGGGGCGGCCGCCCGGAAGGGTTCGCAGCCGAGGTGGGTCACCACTTCCGGTACATCGGCAAGCCCGTACCCGGCTGGGACGGCATCGTGGAGTGTGAGGTGCTGGCGGCCGAGCCGCCGGTCGTGCTCCAGCACACCTGGCAGGGCGACGAACGCGAGCCGTCCGTGGTGACCTGGCGTATCGAGCCGACGGCGACCGGGTCGCGGCTGACCTACGACCACACCGGGCTGAGTGGGGTGGACGGATTCATCATGGCCAAGCTGGTACTCGGGCCGGTCCGGCGGCGGATGCTGACCAGCGGTCTCCCCCCGGTGCTGGACGCCATCGACGGAGCTTCGGTCAACCGTCCTTCATAGCGGCAGTGTCAGTGGCGGCAGTGTCAGCGGCGGCCGTGTCAGCGGCAACAGTGAACGGGCCCAGGCCCGTGCGGAGCACCCGGGCAGCCGCGGCGACGTCGGCGGTCACCGCGTCGTGCACCCCGGCCGGGGTCCGGCTGCCGTCGAGGTACTTCCTGAGCGCGGTGAAGTAAACGCCCCACAGTCCCACCAGCCCGGCCGCCGCGATCTGCGGCTCCGGGTCGTCGGCGGCCCCGCCGATCCGGTCCGCCAGCAGCCCGGCCGCCAGCGTCACCAGGCCAGCGGTGGTCTCCTGCTGGTAGGCGCGCAGGGCCGGGGTCATGGCCATCAGCTGGCCGAACCGCCGGAACGACGCCGCCGTGGCCGCAAGATCCGGCTGCGCGTCCAGCCAGGACGCCAGGGCGGTGAGCTCGCCGGCCAGGATGTGCTCCGCCGCGTCCACCGGGTGCGTGCCCGCGTCGGCGAGCTGGGCCCGCAGGGCCCGGGCGGTGGCCTCCCAGCGGTCCAGGATCAGCGATTCCTTGGTCGGGAAGTAGTTGTAGACGGTTTTTTCCGAGACGTGGCAGGCGGCGGCGATCTCGGTCACCTTGACCGCGTCGAAGCCCCGGTCCAGGAACATGCGGGTCGCGGTGTCGCTCAGCAGCTGGCGGGTCTGTGCCTTCTTGCGTTCCCGCAGCCCCTCGGCGCCGGCCGGCCCGGAGGGCGGCCGGGCGCCCGCCCAGTCCGCGGTCCGCTGGGTCGTCACCCCACCAAAGTAGCCCGGCGGCCGCACGGATCCGTGTAACACCGGCGAACGGGAGCCCGGACGCACTCCGGCCCCGGGAAACTCCCGGGAACCGAGCGCCACCCTGCGCTCGCCGCGCTGATCCGGCCACGGCCGGTATGGAGGCCGCGATCCGGCCGTGGCGGGCGGGGATATTGCGCCGAAACATGCGGGTCATACGATGACTGCTTACGTGACCGCGGGTCCCCGCAGGTCAGGCAGGCAGGACTTGGGGTGAGGGGGGCGCGGACTTGACCGGAACTCGCGGCAGCCGGCTGACCATAATCGGCGGCGGCGTGATGGGGTTGATGACGGCGTACTATGCGGCGCCGCTGGCCAGTTCGGTCACCGTGCTGGACAAGTCCCGGGTCGGTGATCCGGGCACGGCCTCGTTCGGGCTGACCCGGTCCGTGCGCAACGACTACCTTGACCCGCAGTACGCGCGGCTGGCCTTTGAGGCCCGGCAGCTCTGGCTGGATCTGCAGGAACGCTCCGGCGAGCGGCTGCTGGTCGACTGCGGCTGCCTCAACCTGGCCAAGGCGGGCGTGACCCCCGACGTGACCGCGAGCTACGCCGTGCGGAGCTACGCCGTACTGGAAGAACTGCAGCTCCGCCGGGAAGCCCTGGCCGGTCCCGCGCTGGGCGAGCGCTTCCCGCAGTTCGCGGTGGACGGCGGCTGGCTGGACGTCGACGCCGGGTTCGCGGACGTGGCCGCGGTGACCGCCTTGTTGCGGTCGGTGGTGCCGGCCCGCAGGGCCGAGATCCGCGAAGAGGCGGAGATCCGCGCGATCACCCGGACCGGCGGCGGCTGGCAGGTGCAGACCAGCACCGGGACGGTCGAGTCCGATGTCCTGGTCATCACCGCGGGCCTGGGCACCAATGAGCTGCTGGAGCTGATCCCCGGCTGCTCGGCGCGCTTCCCGCTCAGCCCGGACCGCCCGGTGCAGTCCAAGTACTTCATCCCCGCCCCGGAGAGCCAGGACCTCTACACCGAGGTGGCCCTGCCGGTCTTCGCCTACCTGGACGTCGGCATCTACGGGCACCCGATCTACACGGGGAAGACGCCGGGGGTGAAAATCGGCTTTTACCATCCGCCGGACGCCGCCGTGGTGCCGTCGGCGATCAGCTCGGTGGAAGATTTCGTGGCCGAATGCATGCCCGGGCTGCGTGGCGCCAGGACCGTCGACGTCGCCGAGGCCAGCGGCGTCGACACCTGCTTCTACGACCTGGTCGGAGACGACGACTTCATCCTCGGCCCGGTACCGGGCGCCGGCGGCGCTTTCGTCGGGGTCGGCTGGCGCGGCACCGGGTACAAGTTCGCGCCGTGGGTGGGCCGCGTGCTGGCCCAGCTCGCGCTGACCAACGGCACCGTGTACGACATCAGCCGCTTCACGCCCGGGCGGTTCTCACCCGGCGGCCAGGCCGGCCCGCAGACAGGAACTCAGACCGGAGGGACAGCCGCATGACCGCAGGGCAGAGTATCGAGCAGCGGCTCGCGCAGGGCGTGGTGCTCGGGGCCGAAGGTTACGTCTTCGAGCTGGAGCGCCGCGGCTACATCAAGGCCGGCCCGTACGTCCCCGAGGTCGTGCTCGACTTCCCCGGCGCCGTGCGCGAGCTGCACCGCGAGTTCCTGCGGGCCGGGGCGGACGTCATGGTCGCCCTGACGTATTACGCGCACCGGGAGAAGCTGCGGCACGTCGGCCGCGAGAACGACCTGGAGGCGATGAACCGCCACGCCGTCCGGCTGGCCCGGGAGGTGGCCCGGGAGGGCGGCGCGCTGGTGGCCGGCAACGTCTGCAACACCTGGGCTTACGATCCCGCCGACCCAGCGACCAGCACAACCGTGCGGGCCCAGTACACCGAGCAGCTTGGCTGGGCCGTCGACGAGGGCGTCGACTTCGTCATCTCCGAGACCAACGACTATCTCGGCGAGGCCCTGATCGCCCTGGAGGTGAGCCAGGAGCTGGGCCTGGCCGCCATGGTGACGCTGGCTTCTACCCAGCCGGAGACGACCCGCGACGGCTACGACTACGTGGAGGCGTGCCGCATCCTGGCTGACCACGGGGCCACCATTGTCGGCCTGAACTGTGACCGGGGCCCGGTGACCATGCTGCCGCTGCTGGAGCGGATCCGGGCGGCGGTGGACTGCCCGGTGGCGGCCCAGCCGGTGCCCTACCGGACGAGCGCGGCCATGCCGACGATGGAGTCGCTGCGCGCCGAAGGCGTGGACCGCGTGTTCCCGCTGGCGCTGGAACCGTTTTCGTGCACCCGGTGCGACATGGCCGCGTTCGCGGGGGCGGCCAGCGACCTGGGCGTGAACTACATCGGGGTGTGCTGCGGCGGCGCGCCGCACCAGGTCCGGGCCATGGCCGAGGCGCTCGGCCGGGAGGTCCCGGCCAGCAGGTACGCCCCGGCCATGGAGCTGCACCCCATCCTGGGGACCGCGGGCACAGCGGCCGACGCGAACGTCCTGGCGGCCTGGAACGTGGCGGGCTGAGCTGGGCTTACGGCCTGCTGACCGGCCGGCGCGGAGCTTCCGGGAACCCGGTCGCGGGGGCATCCTAAAAGGCGGCGCTCCGCACCGCGCTCCGATGATCGATCTCCGCCACGGCACGCAGTCCCTCTGGTGTTGCGGTGCCGAATCCAAAAAACTTGAGGCAGGCCGGAATCTGCTC
>DASWVA010000685.1:0-3878 GCA_036401415.1 Streptosporangiaceae bacterium | reverse complement strand
GCAGGCGCATCGGCTGGGCGGCCGGCGCCCCGCTGACCCGGATGCGGGCCGCCAGCTAGCCGGTAATCTCGGGGCGTGCCCCTCATCTGCAGTACTGACGGTGCCTCATGACCGCCCGGGTTGGTGTCATCACGTTCCCGGGCTCACTGGACGAAGACGAGGCCGCCCGCGCGGTGCGCCGGGCGGGCGGCGAGCCGGTCGCGCTCTGGCACGGTGAGCGCGACCTGCGCGGCGTGGACGCGGTGATCCTGCCCGGCGGTTTCTCCTACGGCGACTACCTGCGCTGCGGGGCCATCGCCCGGTTCGCGCCGGTGATGACCGAACTGGCCGCGGCGGCCCGGGCCGGGCTGCCCGTACTCGGCATCTGCAACGGTTTCCAGATCCTGTGCGAGGCGCACCTGCTGCCCGGAGCGCTGACCCGGAACGCCGGGCTGCACTTCGTGAGCCGGGACGTGCGGCTGCGGATCGAGAGCACCCGGACCGCGTGGACCCGGGCCTACGCCGCCGGCCAGGAGATCACCGTGCCGCTGAAGAGCGGTGAGGGCGCCTACGCCGCCGATGACCGCACGCTGGCCGCGCTGGAGGCGGGCGGGCAGGTGGTGATCCGCTACCTGGCCAACCCGAACGGCTCCGCCCGCGACATCGCCGGGGTCAGCAACGAGGCCGGCAACGTGGTCGGCCTGATGCCCCATCCGGAGTACGCGACCGACGGGCTGACCGGGCCCGGCACCGACGGGCTGGGCTTCTTCGCCTCGGCCGTGTCCGCCCTGGCCGAGGTGGCCCGGTGACCGTGGAGCGCGTCCTGACCGGCCAGGACACGGTGGCGCAGGCCACGGCCAGCCCGGATCAGCCGCAGCCGTACGCCGAGCTGGGCCTGACGGCGCCCGAGTACCAGCGGATCCGCGACCTGCTCGGCCGCCGGCCCACCGACGCCGAGCTGGCCCTGTACTCGGTGATGTGGAGCGAGCACTGCTCCTACAAGTCGTCCAAGGTGCACCTGCGGCAGTTCGGTGAGAAGGCGCCGGCCAGCGACGCGCTGCTGGCCGGGATCGGGGCCAACGCCGGCGTGGTCGACATCGGCGGCGGCTGGGCGGTCACGTTCAAGATCGAGTCGCACAACCACCCGTCCTACGTGGAGCCGCACCAGGGGGCGGCCACCGGCGTGGGCGGCATCGTCCGCGACATCCTGGCCATGGGCGCGCGGCCGGTGGCGGTGATGGACGCGCTGCGGTTCGGCGCCGCCGACGCCCCGGACACCCGCCGGGTGCTGCCCGGGGTGGTCAGCGGCATCTCGTTCTACGGCAACTGCCTGGGCCTGCCCAACATCGGCGGGGAGCTGGCCTTCGACCCCTGCTATGCGGGGAACCCGCTGGTCAACGCATTGTGCGTAGGTGTCATGCGGCACGGTGACCTGAGGCTGGCCACGGCCGATGGGCCCGGGAACCAGGTCATCCTGCTCGGCTCGCGGACCGGCCCGGACGGCATCGGCGGGGCGTCGGTCCTGGCCAGCGCGACGTTCGGGGCGGAGGGCGGGTCAGCCAAGCGGCCCAGCGTCCAGGTCGGCGACCCGTTCCTGGAGAAGCTGCTCATCGAGTGCTGCCTGGAGCTGTACCGCGAGGACCTGGTCACCGGCATCCAGGACCTGGGCGCGGCCGGGGTGGCCTGCGCCACCACCGAGCTGGCCGCGGCGGGCACCGGCGGCATGCGGGTCCGGCTGGACGCGGTCCCGCTGCGCGATCCCGCTCTCGGGCCGCCGGAGATCCTGATGAGCGAGTCGCAGGAGCGGATGATGGCCGTGGTCACCCCGGCCGACGTGCCGCGCTTCCTCGAGGTCTGCGCCCGCTGGGGCGTTCAGGCCACGGTCATCGGCGAGGTTACCGGGACCGGGCGGCTCGAGATGACCTGGCACGGCGAGACCGTGGTCGACATCCCGCCGGGCACGGCCGCGGACGAGGGCCCGGTGTACCACCGCCCGCTGGCCCGCCCGGACAGCCAGGACGCGCTGGCCGCCAACGACCCGGATGCGCTGCCACGGCCCGGCGACGGCCCCGCCCTGCGGGACACGCTGCTGACGCTGCTGGCCGCGCCCGGGCTGGCCGACCCGTCCTGGGTCACCGAGCAGTACGACCGCTACGTGCGCGGTGACACCGTGCTGGCCACGCCGGAGGACGGCGGGCTGATCCGGGTGGACCAGGAGTCCGGCCTGGGTGTGGCCCTGGCCACCGACGGCAACGGCCGGTACACGCTGCTCGACCCGTACGCCGGGGCCCAGCTGGCCCTGGCCGAGGCCTACCGCAACGTGGCCGCGACCGGGGCCCGGCCGCTGGCCGTGACCAACTGCCTGAACTTCGGCTCACCGGAGGACCCGGGCGTGATGTGGCAGTTCGCCGAGGCCGTGCGCGGCCTGGCCGACGGCTGCGCCACCCTGGGCGTGCCGGTCACCGGCGGCAACGTCAGCTTCTACAACCAGACCGGCCAGACCGCGATCAAGCCCACCCCGGTCATCGGGGTCCTGGGGGTGCACGCCGACGTGCGCCGCCGTCTGTCGATCGGTTTCGGCACCGAGGGCGCCCCGATCGTCCTGCTCGGCCGCACCGGTGACGAGTTCGGCGGCTCGGCCTGGGCCCAGGTCGTGCACGGGCACGTGGGCGGGCGGCCGCCCCGGGTCGATCTCGCGGCCGAGCAGGCCCTGGCCACGTTGCTCGCGGACGCGGCGGCGGCCGGGGTCCTGAGCGCCGCGCACGACCTGTCCGACGGCGGCCTGGCGCTGGCCCTGGCCGAGTCGTGCCTGCGCGGCGGCCTCGGCGCCCGGGTCACCCTGCCCGGTGACCCGTTCACGTTCTTGTTCAGCGAGTCGGCGGCCCGGGCCGTGGTCGCGGTGCGGCCGGGCGCCGAAGCGGAGTTCGCCCGGCTGTGCGCCGGCCAGGGCGTGCCCGCCGAGACCATCGGCCTGGTGGGCGGGTCGCTGCTGGACGTGGCCGGATCTTTCACGGTGCCGCTGGAGGAGCTGGGCCGGGTGCACCAGGGCCCGCTGCCCGCCCTCTTCGGCCCGGCCAGCTCGGCGCCGGCCATCACCAGCTGACCGGGAGGCGACGCGATGCCGGCCCGGCGGCCGAACCCGGACGACCGGGCCCGGGTGACCGAGGTCACCCGGGCGCTGGACGCGGGCGCGGAACCACCCCGGGACGCCCTGCGGTCCGCCGTGCGCTACCTGCTGCTGGTGCTGGCCGACACCGTGCCCGGCAAGGCGGTGGAGGTGCGGGTGCCGCCGGTTGCCGCCGTGCAGTGCATCCCGGGCGTGCGGCACACCCGGGGCACCCCGCCCAACGTGGTCGAGACCGACCCGGTGACGTGGATCCGGCTGGCCACCGGCCGGCTGGACTGGGCCGCGGCGGTGGCGGCCGGGCAGGTCCAGGCCAGCGGCAGCCGGGCCGACCTGAGTCCTTTCCTGCCGGTCGCGGACCCAGTGGGGGAGACGGGCGGGTAGCGAAACCCTGAGTCGTCACTAAACTGGAATCGTGCCTAAGCCCGACGGCCGCCTGACGGATGATCTCGATCCCTCCGACCGGCCGCCACAAGATGCCTGCGGTGTGTTCGGAGTCTGGTCGCCGGGTGAGGAGGTGGCCAAACTCGCCTACTACGGTCTGTACGCTCTCCAGCACCGGGGCCAGGAGTCGGCGGGCATCGCGGTCAGCGACGGCGACCGGATGGTGGTCTACAAGGAGATGGGCCTGGTCGCCCAGGTCTTCAACGAGGCCACGCTGAACAACCTCCGGGGCTACATCGCCGTCGGCCACTGCCGGTACTCCACGTCGGGTTCCTCGGTGTGGGAGAACGCCCAGCCGACGTTCCGGCCCATCGGCGACGGCGGCCTGGCC
>DASWVA010000684.1:0-4497 GCA_036401415.1 Streptosporangiaceae bacterium | reverse complement strand
GTGGCGATGGCGAGCCCGCCCGCGCCGGTGATCAGCGCGGCCGCGACCCACCAGAGGTAAACCGCGGGCAGGCCGCCACCGAGCCGGGCCATCATCCCGGCCAGGGACTGGTTGGCCGGGTTGAAGTTGTTGCCGATCCGGTGCTGGTCCAGGAACACACCCCGCAGCCAGAAGGACCGTGACGGCCCGGGCAGCACCGCGATCCCAGCGATGACGGTGCCGCCGAAGGTCACGATGGCGGTGACCGCGGCCCGGATGCGCCCGGTCGCCAGCAGGTACGCCACGAAGATCAGCGGCGTGAGCTTGATGCCCGCCGCGACGCCGGTGGCGATCCCCTGCCACCAGACGCCGTCGTGCCGGCGCAGCAGGTCGGCGGCGACCAGGGCGGCCAGGATCAGGTTGACCTCGCCCAGGTGCAGCGTGTAGGCCACCGGCTGCGCGAGCAGGGCCAGTGCCGCGGCCGCGAAGGCCAGCTCCGGCCGGTGGCCGAACCCGGCCGCCCGGACCGACAGCCAGGCCAGCAGGGCCAGGCCAGCCCCGCTCAGCACCACCATGCTGATTTTGAGGACGATCTCCGGGGCCGCTCCGCTCAGCCCGAACAGCGCCGCTGCGAACGGCGGGTAGGTGAAGCTGTACGGTTCGTGCGCGGCGTAGAGAGTGCCGCCGTGCAGCGCCTGCCGGCCTCCCCACCAGTACACAGCGACGTCCCACATCGGCCACTGCGGCCGCGTGGCCAGCAGCCGTGGCACCAGGTATATCGCCAGCGCAGCCGCCCCGGTGAGCAGCGCGACCGCCCGGCCCGCCGGCCACCCGCCGGGCCGCAGCCGTGTCCCAGACATCGCGCGCACCTGAGGACAGAAGCACGGATTACCGGTCAGCGGCTGCGGCCAAGCCGGACCTTAACCAGAAACGACGACGGTCTTAGGAGATGGACGCCGGGACGGAACGGGACGGGACGGAACGGGGACGGGACGGTCAGGGCACGTGCGCCCGGGCGGCGGCAGGCCGGTGGCCGGTGGCCGGTGCCGGAATGTGAATGGCGATGTCTTCCAGACTGCGCCCGGCGGGTTCGGGCAGCACCAGGGTGAGGGCGAAGCCGAGCACCGCCACGCCGGCCGTGAGCAGAAGCGTCCCGCGCAGGCCCAGCGTGCTCTGCAGCACCGGGAACAGGAACACGCCGATGAAGGCGCCGAGCTTGCCGATGCCGGCCGAGATTCCGTGTCCGGTGGTCCGCATGCTGACCGGGTACAGCTCGCTCGGCAGCACGAAGGTGGTCATGTTCGGGCCGAACTCGGTGAAGAAGTAACTCAGCCCGTACACCAGCAGGAACGGGGCCACCATGGTGGTCATACCGGGAACCAGCCCGATGACGGCGAAGCACAGCGCCATCACCGCGAACCCGGTCAGCTGCAGCCGCCGGTGCCCGATCCGGTCGATCCGGGCGATGGCGAGCACGTAACCCGGGACGGCCGCGACCAGGAAGATCGCCAGCTGCAGAGTGATTTTGGTCATCGTAGAGGCGTGCGGGGAGATCAGGCTGAGAATCTGCGGGGTCGAGATCGTGTTCCCGTAGTAGGCGTAGTCGAGCAGGAACCAGCAGCCCGCCGTGCCGGCCAGGGTGATCAGCCACCGGCGGCTGGTGAAGAAAGCCCGCGGTCCCAGTTCTCCAGGAGCCCCGGGCACCCTGCGGCCCGGGGACGGCCGGGCGGTGATGCCACGGGTCCGGTCCCTGGCCCGCTCGGCCCGCGCCTGGACCTGGGCCCGGTAGCGCGGTGATTCCGGCATCCGGGCGCGGAGGTAGATCACGGCCGCGGCGGGCACTGCCCCGAGACCCAGCAGGATGCGCCAGGCCACGTCATCGCTGGTCCCCGAGCCCAGCAAAGCCAGCGCGATCAGCGGCCCGATGATCAGCCCGATCGCCTGGGTCCCGAACACCATCCCGACCAGCTTGCCGCGATCCTGGCGGTTGGCGTACTCGCTCACCATGACCGCACTGACCGGGTAGTCGCCGCCGACGCCCAGCCCGAGCAGGAAGCGGAATCCGATCAGGACCCAGAACGAGCCGGACAGCGCTGATCCGAGCGCCCCCGCGATCATGATCGCGGCCACCAGCCAGTAGACCCGCTTACGGCCGACCACGTCGGCGTAGCGTCCGAACACCAGCGCACCGAGGAAGGCGGCGGCCAGCATGGTGCTGTTGAGCACGGCCAGCTTGCCCGGGCTCAGGTTCCAGTCCTTGCTGATCAGTGAGGAGGCGATCCCGATGACGAACAGGTCGTAGGCGTCGGTGAAGAACCCCATGCCCGAGGCCAGCACCGTCCGCAGGTGAGACCGGCCCAGCGAGGCCTCATCCAGCGCGGCGACCATTTCCCGGGGCTGGATCTCAGTCACCCATTCAGCTTTCTCCTCGCCCACCTGGCCCGTCGCCGGCTCATGCCGGCTCCGCCATCGCCGTCGAAGATGCCCGGCGTGAGCAACACCCAGCCGACCTCTTAGTGAACGAAAGGTGAACGAACACTGTCCGGTACCCAAATTCGCCAAACGGCTGTGCCGAACCGGGCCAGCACCCGGCCGTAAGGGATCGCCTGCGTGGGATCGTTAGTACAGGTGCGGCTGAACACATCTGGCGTGTACCAGCCGGCGGTGGGCTCACTCACGGATTGACCCCGGTGCGGGCCTTACGCCAGGCGGTTTCGCGGAGCAGGCGCAGGCCGTTGAGGCCGACGATGACGGTGGAGCCTTCGTGGCCCAGGACGCCGAGGGGCAGGGGCAGGTAGCCGGCCAGGTCCCAGGCGGCCAGGGCCGAGATGAAGATGGCCGCGATGAGGAGGTTCTGGGTGACCAGGTGCCGGGCGCGGCGGGACAGGGCGATGACGGCGGGGACGGCGGCGAGTTCGTCGCGGACGATGACCGCGTCGGCGGTGTCCAGGGCCAGGTCGGAGCCGGCTTTGCCCATGGCGATGCCGGTGTGCGCGGCGGCCAGCGCCGGGGCGTCGTTGACCCCGTCGCCGAGGACCAGCACCTTGCGGCCGGTGTGCTCGAGGTCGCGGACAGCGGTGACTTTGTCCTGGGGCAGCAGGCCGGCCCGTACGTCGGTGATGCCGGCTTCGGCGGCCAGGTGCGCGGCGGCGCGGGGATTGTCGCCGGTGACCAGGATCGGCCTGGTGCCGGTCAGGGAGGTCAGCGCGGCGACGGTAGCAGCGGCGTCGGGCCGCAGCCGGTCGGTGATGCTCAGCACTGCGGCCGGGACCGCGTCCACGCTGACCAGGACGACGGTCCAGCCCCGCTGCTCGAGTTCGGCGATGGCCGCGGCCGTGGTTTCATCGCCGGTGGTCAGGTGCTGGGCCGGGGCTCCCACCGTGACCTGGTGGCCCTCCACGGTCGCGGTGACGCCCACCCCGGGGACGGAGGTGAAGTCCGCGGCGGCGGGGACTTCGATGCCGCGACCGCGGGCCTCGTCCACGATCGCCCGGGCCAGTGGATGCTCGCTGGGATACTCGGCGCCCGCGGCCAGCCGCAGGAGGTCCGCGGCTGCTGCTGGATCGGTGTTCAGCGTGCGGATATCGGTGACGCGGGGGACGCCTTCGGTCAGTGTGCCGGTCTTGTCCAGGGCGACCGCGTCAACCTGCCCCACGCGTTCCATGACCACCGCCGACTTGACCAGAATTCCGTGGCGGCCGGCGTTGGCGATGGCGGACAGCAGCGGCGGCATGGTGGCCAGCACCACCGCGCACGGCGACGCGACGATCATGAACGTCATGGCCCGCAGCAGCGACCCGGGCAGCGCGGCGCCGAACGCCAGCGGAACGGCGAACACTCCTACCGTGGCGGCGACCATTCCGGCCGAATAGCGCTGCTCAATCTTCTCGATGAACAGCTGGGTGGGGGCCTTGGTGCGGGAGGCTTCCCCGACCATGACCACGATCCGGGCGATCACCGAATCAGCCGGATCCCGCTCCACGATCACCCGCAGCGCGCCGGCGCCGTTCAAGGTGCCGGCGAACACCGCGTCACCGGCCTGCTTGGCTACCGGCAACGGCTCACCGGTGATCGTGGCCTGATCGACCTCGCTGGCCCCTTCCAGCACCCGCCCGTCCGCGCCGACCCGTTCCCCCGGACGGATAAGGATCACGTCCCCGACGGTCAGGTCACCAGCCGGGACGGTTTCCTCTCCGTCGCCGGCCCTCAGCCGGGTCGCGGTGGCCGGCGCCAGATCCAGCAGGCCGCGGACCGAGTCAGCGGTGCGGGCGGTCGCCACCGCCTCCAGCGCCCCGGAGGTCGCGAAGATGACGATCAGCAGCGCCCCGTCCAGCACCTGCCCGATGGCCGCCGCGCCGAGTGCGGCCACCACCATCAGCAGATCGACATCCAGGGTCTTGTCCCGCAGCGCTTTCAGCCCGGCCCAGCCCGGTTCCCACCCCCCGGCCGCATAGGCCAGCGCGAACAGCGGCGCCCACGCCCAGGCGGTCACCCCGGCCAGCCGCAACGGCAGCGCCA
>DASWVA010000683.1:0-2479 GCA_036401415.1 Streptosporangiaceae bacterium | reverse complement strand
GCTGCAGCCGGCGATGTACAGCCGCTGGCGCTGCTCGTCGGCCAGCATCACGGCGCAGAACTCGAAGCCGATCAGCTCACAGGCGTGGGCCGCGACCCGGTTCAGCACCTCTTCGAGCGGCTCGGCGTCGTTGACCGCGCGCGCGATCTGGCTCACGGCCGACATCCACGGCCGGAGCGACGGTGGCACCTGCGACACGGTCACACCGCCCAACCTCCCCAAATACCCGCCGGAAGGCAAGACGGCGGAGCCGGCACCGAAACTCATTTGGCCAAGCGGGCCTGAGCGGGCAGTCTGTCATTAGCAAACGATCACACTTGAGATATGTCTTGACTTGGCGTGCGCCATAACCGATAGTTTTGGCCTAACGGGGCAGTCAGACCAGTAACGTTACGGGGAATCACCATGAGCCGAGCTCGCGCCCTCATCACCTTTGCCAGCGGACGACGCGCCAAATGGGGTGTGGTCGTCTTCTGGCTGGTCATCGTCGCTCTGGCCGGGCCGTTGTCCGGCAAGCTGACCGGGGCGGAGAAGAACGACTCGTCGTCGTGGCTGCCGGCCAAGGCGGAGTCGACCCAGGTGCTGAACCTGCAGTCCAGGATCCAGTCGCCCAACATCTTCGCGGCGGTCGTGGTCTACGACCGGTCCTCCGGGCTGACCAGCGCGGACAAGGCCAAAGCGGCGGCGGACCGGGCCCGGTTCGCCGGCGTGCCCGGCGTGGTGGGGGCACAGGTGGCCGGGCCGATCATTTCCCGGGACGGGAAGGCGATCGAGACCGTGGTGCCGGTCAACCTGGGCTCCCAGGGCTGGAACAGGGCCTCCGGCGCGGCCACCAGCCTGCGCACCATTGCGCAGGCGAACGCGGCCGGGCTGTCGGTGCACATCGCGGGGCCGCTGGGCAGCGCCGCGGACTCGTCCAACTCGTTCAAGGGGATCGACGGCACCCTGCTGATCGCCACCCTGGTGGTGGTGATCGTGCTGCTGCTGATCACCTACCGCAGCCCGACGCTGTGGCTGTTCCCGGTCATCTCCGCGGGCATCGCCCTGGTCAGCGCGGAGGCGCTGATCTACCTGCTGGCCCGGGCCGGCCTCACCGTCAACGCCCAGAGTGCTGGCATCTTGTACGTGCTGGTGTTCGGCGCCGGGACGGACTACGCGCTGCTGCTGACGGCCCGGTACCGGGAGGAACTGCGCCGGCACGAGGACCGGCACGAGGCCATGGCGCTGGCCATGCGCCGGGCCGGGCCGGCCATCATCGCCAGCGCGGGCACCGTGATCCTGGGCCTGCTGACGCTGTCGTTCGCCGAGCTGAACTCGACTAAGAGCCTGGGGCCGGTGCTGGCCATCGGCGTGGCGGTCGCGCTGCTGTCGATGATGACGCTGCTGCCGGCGCTGCTGCTGATCTTCGGCCGCCGGATCTTCTGGCCGGTCAGGCCGTCCTACGGATCGGCGGAGCCCACCACCGGGGGGTTCTGGGCCGGGGTCGGGCGCCGGATCGCGGTCCGGCCGCGGGTGGTCTGGATCGTGACCGCGCTGATCCTGGGGGTGATGGCGCTCGGGCTGACCGGACTGAGGGCCAGCGGGCTGACCGCAGCCGAATCGTTCGTCGGGCACCACCCGGACTCGGTGGTCGGGCAGGCAGTGGTGGCGGAGCACTTCCCGGCCGGGGCCGGGCAGCCGGTGGTCGTGGTCGCCCGGCCGGGGCAGGCCGCGGCCGTGGAATCGGCGTTCAAGGGCGTGCCGGGGATCACGGGCGTGACCCGCCTGCCGGTGACCAGCGGCGGTTACGACTTCTTGCAGGGCACGCTCACGTCGGCGCCGGACAGCCAGGCCGCGTACGCCACCATCGGCAAGGCCCGGGCGGCCGTGCACGCCGTGCCCGGGGCGCACGCGATGGTCGGCGGCAACACCGCCGTCACCCTGGACATCGCCCACGCCGCGGACCACGACCGGAACCTGATCATCCCGATCATCCTGGTGCTGGTGTTCGTGATCCTGGGCCTGCTGCTGCGGGCGATCGTCGCGCCGGTCATGCTCATCGCCACGGTGGCGCTGTCGTTCGCGGCGTCACTGGGCGTGAGTTCGCTGTTCTTCAACCACGTGTTCGGCTACGGCAACGCGGACAACTCGTTCCCGCTGTTCGTGTTCGTGTTCCTGGTCGCCCTGGGCATTGACTACAACATCTTCCTGATGACCCGGGTGCGGGAAGAAGCGCACCTGCACGGGCCGCACCGGGGCGCCCTGACCGGGCTGTCGGCCACCGGCGGGGTCATCACCTCGGCGGGCGCGGTGCTGGCCGGCACGTTCGCCGCGCTCAGCACCCTGCCGGTGACGTTCCTGGCCGAGCTGGGCTTCGCCGTCGCGTTCGGGGTGCTGCTCGACACCATCATCGTCCGGTCCGTGCTGGTGACCGCGCTCAACCTGGACCTCGGGCGCTGGGTGTGGTGGCCGAGCAAGCTGTACCGGCAGACGGCGCCGG
>DASWVA010000682.1:0-4512 GCA_036401415.1 Streptosporangiaceae bacterium | reverse complement strand
CACGCGCGCCAGGGTGGGCAGCGCGGTGTTCAGGATCGTGTTGTCGATGACCACGATCAGCAGGCTCAGGCAGAGCACCAGCAGAATCCGGCGGCGCCGTGGGTGACCGGCGGGCCAGCGGAGGTCGATCTGGCCGCCGCGGGCACCGGCGTCCGGGCCGGAGCGCGGGCCGGGGCCACGGCCCGGGCCTGGGTTGGTACCGGTGGAAGCCATCCGGCTCTCCTCACTCAAAACCTCGCATACTTACGTTTGTTAGCTTACGATTGTGAGCATAGCCGGATGAGCTAACAGATGTAAAGTGAGGCCATGGTGAGGACCCCGCAGACCCGCCCGCGGGACGCGACCGGAAGCAGGCTCGGGAGCCCGGCGGAGCCGGGCGCGGACCGCGGGACGCGGCACCGGCGGAACGCCCGCGGCCAGGGCAGCCGGCTGGCCGACGACATCGTCCGGGGCGCGCTCACGATCATCGCGCGGACCGGCTCGGACGAGGCGGTGACCCTGCGCGCGGTTGCGCGTGAGGTCGGCATCGCGGCGCCGTCCATCTACGCCCACTTCGCCGACCGCGAGGCCATCATCAGGGCCGCGGTGGCGGAAGTCTTCGACGAGCTGATCGACGCCGTGGAACGCGCTCAGCTGGCCGTAGGTGCCGATCCGGTGGACCGGCTGCTGGCCGGCTGCCGGGCCTACCTGGACTACGGGCTGGCGCACCCGGCCTGGTACGGCGTGCTGTTCACCCCGCGCGAGCTCGCGCCCGGGGACCACGGCGGGCCGGTGCCGATCGGGCCGGACGGCAGCCCGGTCCTGCCGTTCGGCGGCGAGGCGTTCGCCCAGCTGGTGGCGGGCATCCAGGAGTGCGTGCAGGCCGGGGCCTCAGCCAGCACCGATGTGCTCGCCGACGCGACCGCGGTCTGGGTGGCAATGCACGGGGCCGTTACGCTGCGTACCGCGCTGCGGAAATTTCCCTGGCCCGAGCTGGCTGCCTTCAGCCGGCAGCTAGTGCTGCCGCTGGCCCGGATCACGCTCTGAGACTTTGCGTTCACAGTCAGCTAGGACGGCGGGCGTATTACCCTGGCACGAGCCTTCGACCGTGGAGATGGATTGCAATGCCGATGCCTGCCCGCCGTCCGTACCGGCGCGCCCGGCCGCGACGCAGGATCCGCGGGGCGGTAACCGGGGTTCTGGCGCTGGCCGCAGTGGCCAGCCTGGCGGCCGGGTGCGGCACCCGGCCCGCCGTCGACCCGTCGCACACCCTGCCGACACCGGCGCACCGGAGCCTGGCTCACGCCACCTCGGCTCCCGCGGCCGCCGCCACGACCGCCCCGGCGACCGCGGATCCGGCCCCGGCGGCCGTGAGGTCGTGCCCGGACGTCATGCTGGCCCGGATGACCGAGGCCCAGCGGATCGGCCAGCTGTTCCTGGTCGGGCTGCCCGGCAACCAGGTCCGCGGGCCCGTGGCCGCCGCGATCACGGCGCATCACTACGGGTCGGCCATCTTCGGGGCCAACAGCACCGGCGGGGTGGCCGGGGCGCGCCAGGTGGCCAGCGCGGTGCAGGCGCTGGCCGGGCCGGCCACGGCCGGAGTGAAGTTCTTCGTGGCCGCCAACCAGGAGGGCGGCGAGGTGCAGGCGCTCACCGGGCCGGGCATCTCGTCCATCCCGCCGGCTCTGTCCCAGGGCTCGGCGCACGTGAGCACGCTGCGGAAGCGGGCCAGGATCTGGGGTGATCAGCTGCGCGCGGCCGGGGTCAACCTCAACCTGGCTCCGGTGCTGGACGTCGTGCCGCCCGGCACCGACGCCGGCAACGCGCCGATCGGGGCCCTGCAGCGGGAGTACGGCCACGACCCGGCCATCGTGGCGTCGCACGGCGTCGCCTTCCTGCACGGCATGGCCGGGGCCGGCGTGGCCACCTCGGCCAAGCACTTCCCCGGCCTCGGCCGCGTCCAGGGGAACACGGACTTCACGTCGTCGGTGGTGGATTCTTCGACCACGGCCGGTGACCCGTACCTGCAGACCTACCAGGCCGCCATCGACGCCGGCGTGCCCCTGGTCATGGTCGCCCTGGCCACCTACACCCGGATCGACCCGCGCCACCCGGCCGTCTTCTCCGCCACGATCATGGACGGCCTGCTCCGGTCCAGGATGAAGTTCCGCGGCACGATCGTCTCCGACGACATGGGCGCGGCCGCGGCGGTGGCCGGTGTGTCCCCGGCCGCGCGCGCGGTGGACTTCATCGCGGCCGGAGGTGACCTCATCACCACCGAGAGCCTCCCGGCGGCCGGCGTCATGGACGCGGCGCTGCTGCGGCGGGCCGGGGCGGACCGGGACTTCCGGGCGCAGGTGGACTCAGCGGCGCGGCACGTGCTGCAGACCAAGCAGGCCTACGGCCTGCTGCCCTGCTCGAAGTAGCGGGCGGGGCGGCTCAGGCGGGCCGGCGCATTCACCAGGGGCCGGAATCCGCGGGATCCGGGTCGTCGGGGCCCGGGTCGCCGGGTCTGTCGCGGCGGGAGGGGTCGCCGGGTGAGGTGACCAGGGCGTGCAGGGCGTGGGGCAGGTCGCTCAGGTGCTCGATGCCTTCGGTACCGGTCGGCCAGCCCGGGCCCGCGGTGAACAAGCGGATCGGCAGCGGCATCAGGGCCTGGAGCACCGGCAGGCCGGCGGTATCGGGGCGCTGGGACCACAGGACCAGGGCCGACGGGCCGGAGGCGCGAACCGCGCGGACCAGGCCCTGGGTAGGGGTGGCGGGCCCGAGCATGCGCACCGGAATCCGGTAGCCGGCCAGGGCGGCGGCCAGCGCGGCCAGCGGGAGCGTGTGGTGCTCGGCCTCCACGCAGGCCAGCAGGACCAGGCCGGCGCCCGGGGCGATGGGCGGGCGCGGGACCCGGTGCAGCGCGCCCAGCATGGCCCAGGACAGGGCGTGCTCGATGTCCATGCAGTCGGGGTCGTTCCGCTGGTCGGCGTCGACGATGACCAGGGCGGGGCGGCAGACCGTCTCCCAGGCGTCGAGCACCCCCCGGCGGGCCAGGATGTTGTCCAGCACGACGCGGCAGCGTTCGGGATCGGCCGCGCGGGCCGCCGCGACCAGGTCGGCCACGTCCCGTTCGGGTGAGACGGCTTCGGGCTCACCGGCTTCCACCGCGCGGGCCGCGTCGGAGGCGAGCATGCCCTGCCTGATCAGCTCGAGCATGCGCCTGAGCCGGGCCACGTCCGCCTCGGAGTACCGCCGGTAACGACCGGGCTCGCTGCCGTGCGGGCCGATGCCGTAGCGCCGGTGCCACGACCGCAGCGTCGACTCGGCGATGCCGAGGTGCCGTGCCACCTGACCCGCCGTCCACGCGGCCCCCGCTCCGGGTTCCACCGGGACTCACATGGAGCGAAGCTGGTAGCGGCGTTCGGCGTAGGCGAGGTCGTCGCGCCACAGCCGGGCCGCGGCACGGCGCATCACCGGGCGCAGGGCGGGCGCGGCCGCGCGGGCGACCGCGAACCCCCGGCGCGGGGAGTCGGCCACTACGGCCTCGATGACCGCGGTGCGCGGGCGGCCATCCGGGCCCCGGCCGAGCGGGGTGGCGTGGGTCTCGACCACGCTGCCCGCGCCTTCACCGTCCAGGATGCGCATGACCACGGTGCGCGGCTCGGGGCAGACGAACTCGGCCGTGACCGGCACGCCGAGACCGGGGGCGGCCTTGAACGTGACCGTGACCAGGAACCGGTCGTCCTCATCGGCCACGTCCACCTCACCCGGCGCGGACAGCACCGACAGCCGGCCAAACGAGTAGGGGTGGAACCACGAGCCGTGCCAGGGGTCCAGCCGGTTGGCCACGATGTCGGTGGGCTCGCACACCCCGGTCATCGTGGCCACCGAGTCGACGCTGGTGGCCCGGGGCGGCCGGGCCGGGATCACCGGCGCGTCGAGCGGCTCCTCGCCACCGGCCGTGTCCAGCCGGACCCAGGCCAGCACGCCGTCGTCGTGAGCCGGGAACGGACTCCAGCCCGCGCCGGGGCCCGGGCCGACCCGCAGACCATGCCAGCGGCACACCAGGCCGCCGCAGTCCACCGCGGCCAGCGCCATCGGCGCGCCCAGGTGCGGGCAGGCGCCCGGCCCGGCGGCCAGCCGTCCCTCGCCGTCCCGCCAGGCCACCACCTCGACGCCGGCCACGGTGACCCCGAAGGGCCGGTCACCGCCGATCTCCCGGCTGGCGGCCAGCACGAACCAGTTACCGGACGGGCGCGCCTGCGCCCGCTTGACCGCGGCGTCGATCAGGGCGGGCTTGGCGCCGGCGTAGGTGGGCTGCTGGCGGGCCCACTGGCTCTTGGGCAGGGGCTGCAGCGGCCACCGCTGCGGCCAGTGCCGGGCGAGGCGGGCGGCCGGGCCTGGGCGGGCAGGCGGCCCCCGTCGGGGGGCCGGCCCCGGGCGGGCGGGTGCGGAAGTCATCTGCTCATCCCCTCAAGTGCCTGGGCAGACTCGTGCTGGCCGCGTGGCTCTAGTACCTGGTGGGACTGCTGGGTCTCCTGGGCG
>DASWVA010000681.1:0-3001 GCA_036401415.1 Streptosporangiaceae bacterium | reverse complement strand
GTTGCTGGTCCCGGCCGGGGTGTGGCTGGTGTTCCGCGCGCTGCCGGCGTCCGCGGTGTTCTCCTCGCCGCCGGGCTGCTCGC
This sequence comes from Streptosporangiaceae bacterium, assembly GCA_036401415.1. GTDB lineage: Bacteria > Actinomycetota > Actinomycetes > Streptosporangiales > Streptosporangiaceae > Bog-532. The sequence goes on along the minus strand of DASWVA010000681.1, from coordinate 2,918 downwards.
TGGCCTGCTGGCCTGTCTCGCCGGACGGCTGGCCGTCCCCGGCGGGGGTGTCTTCCTCGCCGGCCTTCCTGGCGTCGGCCCGGGCTTGCTCGGCCGCCTCGCTGGCGGCCTTCCCGGCCTTGGAGCGGGCGGACACCCAGTGGCCGTCGAGCGGCCCGTCGGTGTCCCGGACGTCGCCGGGCTCGACCTGGCCGACCGGCCGGCCAGCACGGTCCTTCGACTGCGGGTAGGAGTGGGCACCGGGCCCGGTGAACACATGGTCAGACACGGCGACTCCCGTGGGTTTCGGCGGGCGATGAGATCGGCGCAGGCATGCGACGATGGGCAGATGAGCGCAGCGGACGACGCGGAGCAGACCCGCAAATTCAGCGAGGTCGCCGACCGGATCGACTGGGAAGTGCTGGGCCAGCTGGACGCTCTGCATCCAGAGCAGGGGTTCGGCGGGTGCGTCGCAGAAAATGAAGGACAGCTCTGCTGCATGGATTTCCTGCTGGCGGACTACCGGAAGCGATTCCGGGAGAGCATGGCGAGGGTGGATGCCGCGCGGCCCGCAAGCCCCCCGGCCAGTAGCGGCGCATAAAATTGGCCGGTCACAGCGAGTGGCCAGATAATGGCCGTATGTCAAACCCCCAGGGCGACAGCCCCGAAACCCCCAGCAGCACCCCGGCCCAGATCGGCCCGCAGGTCCTCGCCGCCGCGATCGCCGAGCAGCTCGCCCGGGTCCTGCCCGCCGCGCTGGCCGCGGTCCTGTCCCAGGTGCCGGTCCGGACGGTTCTCGCAGCCGACCCGCTACTGCGCGACCTGCGCGGTCAACCGGATCAGCTGGGAGAACCTCAACCGGGCCGGCATGGAAACGGCCATGGCCCGGGCGGCGCAAGAGGCCGGGATACGGCCAGGCAGCCCCGAGGCCGCCCAACTGGACTTCGGGCCGTTCCTCCCGGAGCATCTCCGGCCGGGCGCGGTCCCGAACGGCATCCCGATGATCAACAACTCGGTCACCACGGCTGACGGGCGGGAAGTGTGCCCGGCCCACATCCCCGGCGCGCAGAACGGCTGGCCCGCCCTGCTGGTCGCTCAGCCCAGGGTCAGCTTCAGCGCGCTGACCGGCTGAAGGGGCCGATGGACGAGGAGCTGGCCGCCGCCCGGCCCCGTGCGGAGGCCGGTCCTACGCCTGGATGACCTCGGTGATCGGCAGTTTGATCAGGGCGTCGTACCGGTTCCACCGCTGATCCTCGATTGCGCTCACATTGGTCTGGTACGTCATCTCCTCGCCCGTGTCGGCGAGCATCGTCTCCTCCCCCGTGTACGGGTCGGTGACGATCGCCGGGTCCGGGGCGGCGGTGCGGAGCGCGAACATGATCGCGTCGACCATGCCCGGGAAAGCGTTGTCGGCGTCCTGGTCGTCGTCGGCGCCGAACCACACCACCCAGATCCCGATGCTGTGGCTGATCGTCTTGAACCCGGACGGGGTGCCGGGCCCCGTGTTGCGGGGCATCGTCCCGGCGTTCCTCGGGTCGCGTTTCTCGGCGCCGTTGGTGGGCCACACGTAGGCGGTGGGGATCTCCGCCTCCACGTTCGGGTCGGGGGCGGTGATGTAGCAGGCCAAGTTCGGGTAGCTGCCGGGCATCGGCAGGTCGTTGAGCAGGTTCTTTACGTACTCCTGGCATGCAGCGATCGGCACATCCCACCCCCTTGCCGGTCAGATGATCCGAGCGAAGTTGCCGAGGACGTGGGCGGCTTTCTGCGCGAAGTCCGCCGGTGTTTTCGCCCCGCCAGTCGAGGTGGCCCGGCCGGGGATCTCCCGCACCGTGGTGGCGGTCGCGCCGCGGGTCATGGCGATGGAGCAGGCGAACAGGATCGCCGCCCAGGAAACCGTCTGCGGCAGGGTCGACACCATCACCCCAGGCGAATGCGAGTACTGGAGCGGCGCAGCCAGGGTCAGCGTCCCCGGGCCCGCTATCGCCGACGCGGACTGGACGTGAATGACTTCCTGTGCGGCGGCGTCGTAGACGGTGCCGGTCGCGCCCGTGTACCCGCTGGCCGCGGAGGTGACCGCCCAGCCGGTGCAGTCGTCGACCTGCAGCTCCGTCGCACCCTCCCCGGCGCCGGCGGTCAAACCTGTGTGGGGCCAGCCGTTCACGTACTGGACCTCGAGGAGATAGCCGGCCTTGCCGCGGTACCAGTCGACGTAGCCGGGGGCGAGGCGGACCCCTTGGCCGCCCTCCCCCGCCGACGCTGGGGCGACGCTGCCGTACATGCCGGACACCGGTTCGGCGGGCTCGAACATGCCGACGGGGATCGTGGCCCACCCGCTGCGCGGGAACGTGTTCGGGCAGACCTGGATGCCCAGAACCTCAAGGACCGGCCACCGTTTCAGGATCAGCTTGCACGGGCCGGCCGGGCTGTCCCGCGGCACGTACACCCGCGGGCCCGGGCCGGGCAGCGTCAGCGTGTCCACCGTCGCCCGCAGGGGCTGGCGGCAGCATTCGTCGACCTTCGCGGTTGCCCGGGCGCAAATGTTGGCCAGCTCAGCGGTCCGCTGCTGGTCGGTGACATTGGACCCGGACGGGATCGTCGACCACGACACCCCCGTCGGCGCCTGGGTCAGCAGTTCCGGGGTCACGTACGGGGTGAGCGGCCCTACCGGCAGAGGTGTCGTCACGTGCTACTTGCCGTCGCCAGCCGCTGGGCGGCGCGTCTTCCGCGCCGGCCTGCTGCTGTCGTCCTCGCTGCGGGCCGCCGTGGCACCAGCCGCACCGGCCGCACCGGTCGACTCGGCCAGCTGAACGAGCCGCGCGACCGCGTCATGGAGCGCTTCCGGGGACTGGCGCCGCTCGAGTTCCTCGGAGGCCACACGGTGGTTCCGGTCGATGTCCGTTTCCCACAGCGGCTCGCCGTGGGCGTGGACACGGTGGAGC
>DASWVA010000680.1:0-4059 GCA_036401415.1 Streptosporangiaceae bacterium | reverse complement strand
TTTGCGTTGGAAGGCGTTCCTACCGCACGCCATAATGACGGCATGACCGTGAGGAAGCTGTCGATTTCAGTCCCTCCTGAGGTCGAGGAAACGATTAAGGCCGCGGCAGCCCAAGAAGGCAAGGCAGTGTCCGCATGGCTGGCCGAGGCCGCTACCGAGAAGGCACAGGCCGCCGCTCGGCACGCTGCCGGCCGGGCCGCCACCCGTGAACTGGTAGCGGAGTACGAGAGCGAGCACGGCTCGCTCCCCGTGGCATCTCGCCAGCGCGCCCGCGAGTTCATGGTCGAGACCGGGCTAATCGACGACGGGCCGCAGCGGGCCGCTGGGTAATGCCTGGCGCGGCGGTCCCCAGTACCAGACTTCCGTATCGCTGACTCGATCGGCGTCAGATCCGCCTGTTCCGAACCTGACCAGCAGGGTGAGGCGTCAGGCGGTCAGCAGCGCCTCGGTGGGTGACAGGCGGGCGGCGCGGATGGCTGGCAGCAGCCCGGCCGTGACGCCGACCAGGACGGCCGCGGCCAGGCCGCCGGCCCAGGCTTGGGGCGGGATAACCACGGCCTCGCCGTGGCCGCGGGCGTAGGCGGCGGTCGCGACCGCGCCGAGGGCGACGCCGGCGGCGCCGCCGGCCAGGGACAGCACGATGGCCTCGGCCAGGAACTGGACGCGGATCTGGCCGCGGGTGGCGCCTAGCGCCCGGCGCAGGCCGATCTCGGCGCGGCGCTCCAGCACCGAGATGACCATGATGTTAGCCACCCCGATCGCGCCGACCAGCAGCGCGACCGCGCCGAGCCCGAGGAACAAAGTGTCGAGCGCGCCTTTGGCGTCGGCCCGGGCGGTGAGGACGTCCGAGGGCCGGGAGACGCTGACCTGGCCGGGGTTTTCCGGGCTGGCCTGCGCGCCGAGCAGGTTGTGGACGGCGGTGACGGCGGCCTGGGTGTCGACGGCGCGGACGTAGATGTCAGAGGGGTGGCCGTCGAAGGGCAGGTACTTTTCCGCGGCCGGGAAGCCGACCAGGACGGCTGAGTCGATCTGCGGAGCGTAGGCGGCCGGGGCCAGGATGCCGGTCACGTAGAACCACTGGCTGTCGATCCAGATCCGCATCCCGGGCTGGATCCGGTCGATGCCCATCAGCGCGGCGGCCGCGGCGCCGAGCACCGCGACCGGCTCGCCGGCGGTGGCGGTATCGAGGAACCGGCCCTGGGCGAGGCTGGTGCCGGCCACGGCGGGCAGGCTGAGAGTAGCGGCGTCGACGCTCAGGCCGTTCGTCTCGATCGAGGGAATGTACGGAGACTTGTAGGCGCTGACGCCGGTGACGGTGCCGGTGGCCTGCACCGCGGTGACCCCGGGCAGCCGGGTGATCATGCCCGGCGCCGCCACGGGCAGCTCGGCGGTGGCGCCGGAGAAGGCCTGCCCGTTGGTGACGGTCAGCAGGTTGGTGCCCAGGCGGCTGATCTGGGCGAGCAGCGCGGCCTGGGAGGAGGCGGCCAGGCCGAGGACGGCGACGATCGCCGCGACGCCGATCGCGATGCCCAGCGCCGACAGCCCGGCGCGCAGCTTGCGGGTCCGCAGCCCGATGCTGGCCAAGCCGGCCAGGTCGGCTAGGCCGGCCACCGTGATCATGAGCGGTCCGCGGTGATGTGACCGTCGAGCATGTCGATGCGCCGCCGGGTCCGGGCGGCGACCGCGTGGTCGTGGGTGATGATGACGACCGTCGTCCCCCGCTGGTTGAGGTCCTCCAGCAGAGCCAGGATGGAGGCCCCGGTGGCCGAGTCCAGGTTCCCGGTCGGCTCGTCGGCCAGCAGCACCGGCGGGCGGCCGGCGATGGCCCGGGCGATCGCGACCCGCTGCCGCTCACCCCCGGACAGCTGGGCCGGCCGGGCCGCGGCCCGGTGCTCCAGCCCGACGACGGCCAGGGCGTCCGCGGCCAGCCGCCCCCGTTCGGCCCGGCGGACCCCGGCGTACAGCAGCCCGTCGGCCACGTTGCCCAGGGCGCTGCGGTACTCGGCCAGGAAGAACCGCTGGAAGACAAACCCGATCCGGGACGCCCGCAGCGCCGCCAGCTCCCGGTCCCGCATCCGGGCGACATCCATCCCGGTTACCCGCACCGTCCCGTCCGTCGGCCGGTCCAGGGTGCCCATCATGTGCAGCAGCGTGGACTTGCCCGACCCGGACGGGCCGGTCACCGCCACCAGCTCACCAGCGGCCACCGTCAGGCTGGCCCGGTCCAGGGCCCGCACGGGCGGCGACCCGGGATACACCTTCGATACCTGCTCCAGCTCCAGCACCGGAGCTCCGGCCGCGGCCGCGGCCACGGTCACGGTCACGACGAGGCCACCACGACACGCTGCCCGGGGGTGAGCGTCCCGGTCACCTGCACCAGACCGGAGGCGTCGTCGAAGATCCCGGGTGTCACCGGCACCCAGCGCCGCGCGCTCCCCCGGCCGGCGATCTCCACGACATACCGCCCGCCTGGCCTGGCCACCAGCGCCGTCACCGGCACCACCAGGACACCGTGCGCGGCGCCGGTGGTGATGTTCACCGTCACCGGCGCCTGGTCCAGGATGCCCGCCGCCCGCGGGTCGGCTAGCTTCACCTGCACCGGGATCGTCGTGACCGGGTTGCCGCCCGAACCGGACATGGTCGCCACCGTGCCGACCGAGGACACCGCGCCCGGCGTCGTCGCCCCGTCGGGCAACGTGACGCTCACCTGGTCCCCGGCTCTGACCTCGCCTTCCTGGGAGGCATCCAGCGGGATGGTCACCACGTGCTGGTCCGACGTTGCCGCCAGCACCGGGCCGTCCGCCGGGCCGCCCAGGCTCCCGGTCACCTGGCTGATCCGCAGCGCCTGCGGCTCGAACACCACCGAACCCAGCGGCAGAGACCCCGGCGGGTCGGAGATCCCCAGCGCCGACTGGAGCCTGGCCACCCCGGCTGCGGTCGCCCAGGAGAAGTAATCCCAGCCCAGCGTCGCGATGTCCGGGCCGCTCGCATCCCGCAGGGCGACCAGGTCGTGGTTCAGCTGGGACACGTCCTGGCCGGAGACCCCCTCGGCCAGCGGGCGCCAGTCGGGGACGCTGCCAGCCAGCAGCGCCACCGGGGTGCCGTCACCCGTCTGGTACAGAACATGGCCTGGCTCGATGACCTGGCCGGGCGGCGGCAGCCAGGTCAGCGTCCCGCCGCCTTGCCCCCGGACCAGGTAGGAACCGGCGTATCCCAGGGTCGCGGTCACCGGGGTGGTCGCCGTCAGGTCCTACCGGGTCACCACCGCCGTCGCCGGCAGCGGCGCACCCCTGGGCCCGGCGCCGGGCGAGCCGGCCGGGGAGAACACCCCGGCCTGCCAGGCCCACACCGTCCCGGCCGCCAGCACGGCCGCGATACCCAGGGCCGCCCCGCGGCCGCGCCGTCCGCTAGCCCGCACCAGGATCTCCGTAGCCCGCGCATGCTCCGTCTTCGCCGATGCCGTTACACAGCTCAATCGTGGTCGGGCCGGTCGTGGACTGGACCAGAAGGTGCGTGCACTGGTCGGCGGTGTTGCTGACCCGCGGCGAATCCGGGTCGATGCCCGCGATGTCGAACTCAGGCTGCCCGTTGCGGCCGGTGGTGGGGTCGGGCCAGTTCGGTATCCCGTGGGCGCGCATGCACCGGGCGAAGTTCAGCAGGCCGGCCGTGATGGCCGGGATCTGGGCCTGGGAAGGCTGGAGCAGCTGCGCGCAGGCTTGCTGGGCCGCCTGGAACCGGGCATTGCTGACCCCGGCCTGCTGCGGGGTGACCTTGGGCACGCCGCCCCGGCTGCCGGGATCGGGGAAGTCTGGCACGCCGTGCGAGCGCATGCACTGGGAGAAGGCGACGGCCGGGGAGCTGGCCGGCCCGCTCGGCTGCGGCGGCCCGCCCGGCGGCGGCGAGCCGCTGCTGCACGCCGCCGTCAGCAGGATCAGGACAGTCATGACGGCGCCTTTCAATTCGACTCCATCCCTACCGAGGCGGGGTTCAGCCGCCCGCATCCGGCCAGCTGGTTCGAGATCGGCGGCGAATGCGTCTGGCTGTGGGTGATGCCAACTG
>DASWVA010000679.1:0-2587 GCA_036401415.1 Streptosporangiaceae bacterium | reverse complement strand
TGGTCAGCACCGGCGCGGTGGCGGCGTGCGGGGCCAACCCTGACGCCACCGCCACCGCCCAGCAACCGCCGTCCGCGCCGGCCCGGCCGCCGGCATCCGCGGCCCGGCCCACCGCCACCTCCTCCCCGCGCCGCCTGCCCGCCGGCCCGGCGCTGCAGATGGCCGGCGTGCCCAGGGGCGTCAAGGCCAAGAGCGCGGTACTGGCCGACGCCGCCACCGGCCAGGTGCTGTGGGCCCGGGCCGCCAGCACCGAGCGGCCGATGGCCAGCGTCACCAAGGTGATGACCGCCCTGCTGATCCTGGAAATCGGTAACGTCAGCCAGCCGCTCCAGGTACCAAAAGCGGCGTTCAGCTACGCCTGGAAGAACGGCGGCGAAACCGCGGCGCTGCACCCGGGCGACGTCCTCACCGTCGGCCAGCTGCTGGCGGCGATGCTGCTGCCCTCGGGAGCGGACGCCGCGTACACCCTGGCCAACGCCTACGGGCCCGGCCTGCCGGCGTTCGTGGCCAAGATGAACACGATGGCCGCCCGCATGGGCATGACGCAGACCCACTTCACCTCGCCGGACGGGCTGCCCTACCCCACCGAGACCTCGACCTACTCCACCCCCACCGACCTGGTCACCCTGGGCCTGGCCGCCATGCGCTACCCGGCCTTCCGCTCGGTCGTGGACCAGCGGTTCTACCAGCTGAAGAAGGGGCCGGGCCATCATGCCTACTGGTGGGACAACACCGACTCCCTGATCGGCTCGTACCCGGGCGCCATCGGGATCAAGGACGGGTACACCGACGACGCCGGGCACTGCCTGCTGTTCGAGGCGACCAGGAACGGCCGGACGCTGATCGGGGTGGTGCTGGGCAGCCCCGCCACCGGCCCGGCGGCCGGCCCGCAGGACGCCGCGCGGATGCTGAACTGGGGTTTCGGGCTCCGCACGTCGAGCTGACCATCCAGCTGGGCCGCACCGGTGGACGGATGAGGGGAAGTCCGGGATCATCGGCTGTCGCTTGGTAGCACCCCCGGCAGGAAAGGTCGCGTGGACGATGCGGTCGGACGCGAGTAGCAGGAGCCAGGTTCGGGCCGACGCCGCGAAGGTCCGGGAAGCGCTGAACGACCCCCGGTTGCAGGACGTGATGGAGCGCGCGGCCGCGCAGGTACCGGGGGCGGGCGCCCCGCAGGAAAAGATCAGCGCGCTGCTGTCCGCCGACGCCGGCGCGATGGCGTCCTCGGGCGGCCAGTCCGCGGGCGTTCCCTACCTCTCCCGCGCGCCGCTGATCAGCATGATGCAGAGCCACATCGAAGAGGCCCTGGACGACGAAGGGGTCCCGGACCGCGGTACGCCCACCAGCTGGTGGTCCCGGCTCATCCGTGACGCCGAACGTCTCCTGCGCATCTCACCGGGCACGTTCACCTCCGATGACCCCGACTGGTACGTTTCCATCGCCCAGGGCGTGCTCGAGCGCCTGGCCAGGGGCAACGCGCCGTTCAACCCGGCCCCGGCCGAGCACGACGGCGTCGCCGACGACGCCCGGCTGGTGGTCGTGGGCGACTGGGGGACCGGCCTGCCCCGGGCGCGCGACGTCGCCACCCACATGCACGAGGCGATCGACTCGGCTCTGGGGGACCGCCGCCAGGTCCACGTGGTGCACCTCGGCGACGTCTACTACTCCGGGTTCGAGAGCGAGGACCGCAAGCGGTTCCTGGACCTGTGGCCGGTCACCCCGGCCCAGGCCGGCGCGGGCGTGACGTCGTGGTCGCTGAACGGCAACCACGACATGTACAGCGGCGGGTTCGGCTACTTCGGCACGCTCCTGGCTGATCCGCGGTTCCGGGCCCAGCGCTCACCCGACGGCAGGCCGACCAGCTTCTTCCGGCTGCGCTCGCCGTCGTGGGACTTCGTCGGGCTTGACACCGCCTGGGACACCGACGTCACCTCGGCGGGCCAGATCGCGGTCCTGCAGGACCCGCAGGCCGCCTACGTGGCCGGGGTCGCCGCCGGGTCGCCCCGCAAGCTGGTGCTGTTCAGCCACCATCAGCTCGTTTCGTTCTACGACCAGGGCGACCTCGGGACCGCGCTGCCCGGCAAGCTGGCCCCGGTCCTGCACGGTGACCGGGTCACGGCGTGGTGGTGGGGTCATGAGCACCGCGCCATCACCTACGGGGCCACGGCCGGCGTCCGCTTCCCGCGCTGCCTCGGCCACGGTGGTGTGCCGATCCTGCCCGACCAGGCGCCCCCAGCGGGCAGCCACCCGGACGTCACCTGGCGCAGCACCCGCACCGTCCGCGAGCACGGCCAGACGTGGACCCGGTTCGGTTTCGCCGTGCTCGACCTGCACCCGGACCGGATCGAGGCCGCCTACGTCGACGACGACGGCTACACCCCGCACACCGAGACCATCACCTGAAGAACCGGCCGAACTGACGCCCGCGTCCACCTGCACGGCCCCTGCACGCGCAGGTGGACCACCATGACCGGCTAGACGCCGGAGCAGCCCCCTCCAGACTGCTCCGGCATCTGGCGGATCAGGGGGGCGCCCGTCACGCCGTCACCTCGGCCAGCACCTGCTGGCTGGTGAGTTCGTGCCCGTG
>DASWVA010000678.1:0-1981 GCA_036401415.1 Streptosporangiaceae bacterium | reverse complement strand
TCCAGCAGTCGCTGCAGCGCATGAACCAGGCGTTCGGCGCTCCGCGCTGAAGCTCACCGGGGCGGCCACCGCCCGCGTGGCCGGCCGAGATGTATAAGTTCTGATCCGCGGCCAGGTAACCGGCCAGGTGATCGATCACCGCCCGCGCGTCATCCTCGACGCCGCACATGAACGTGGACCGGCGCCGCCGCAGTACGGGCAGGCCCAGCGCGTACAGCCCGGGATGGCCGACCACCCCGCCCTCGTGCCGCAGCTGGCCCTTGGCGTCCACCACCGGCAGGCCGAGCCAGCTGTAGTCGGGCCGGAAACCCGTGGCCCAGACGACCGTGGCGATCTCGCCGCTGGCCAGATCCAGCTGCAACCGCGCGGCCGGGGGGACCCGGGTCGGCTCGGGCCGCTCCGGTGGGCCGAACTCCGCGTCCCGCCCGCTGGTCAGGGCCCACTCGTCGAACGCGTCCAGCAGCCGCCCCAGCTTGAGGTCGGCCAGGGAGAACACGTTGCGCAAGCCGCCGGAGAACAGCGCGCGGCCGTCGCGGACCATCGCCCACCGGCCCACCAGCTCGACGCCCATCGAGGTGAGCGCGTTGAGATCGAGCGTGCGGCGCTCCGGCGTCCCGACCAGCTGGGGCGAGGGCAGCCGCCGGGCCCGGGTCAGGTCGTCGATCTCGGCGGCTGCCTCATCCCACCGGCCGGACGCGTCCATCCACCACAGCACGTCACGGCCGCGGTAGGTCCGCGGCATCCGGGTGTGCTCCCCCACCGACAGCGTCACCGGGCGGCCCGACTGGCGCAGCTCGGCCGCCAGCTGCACGCCGGTCGCGGACGCGCCCACGACCAGCACACCGCCGTCGGGCAGCTTGGCCGGGTCGCGGTAATCGAACGGCGTCAGCTGCTCCACCGAAGCCGGCACCGCCGCGCTCAGCGGCGGCACCGACGGCCGGTTGAAGGCCCCGCTGGCCACGACCACGGCCCGGCAGCTGATCTCGCCCTGGCTGGTGGTCACGTGGTAGCCGTCCCCGTCGGGCCGCACCGAGGTGACGTTCGTGCCCGTCCGGACCGGGGCTCTGGTGTGCGCGGCGTAGGCCTCGATAAACTCAGTGACCTCGGCCATGGTCATGTACCCGTCGGGGTCCGGGCCCTCGTAGCGAAAGCCCGGCAGACGGCTGAGCCAGTTGGGCGTGAGCAGCCGGAGTGAGTCCCACCGTTCGTGCCGCCACGAGTTCGCCACCTCGCCGCGTTCGAGCACGACGTGGTCGATCGACCGGCCGGTCAGGAAGTGGCTGGCGGCCAGCCCGGCCTGGCCGGCGCCGACCACGACCACGGCGGTGCGTTCGCTCAAGCGACCTCAACCGTCACGTTGGTCGGGTTGGTGAGGGCGTCGAATACGGCCGAGCGCTTCTGGGACTGAGCCACCAGCGCCTCGATGTCTTCCCGGGACGCGTCCGCGTCGATCTTGAACGTCACCTTGATGTCGTTGTAGCCGTTGCGGACGTCGGAGTCGGCGCCGAGGATGCCGCGGATGTCGTGGTCCCCTTCGACCGTCGACTCGACCGAGTTGAGCTGGATGCCGCGGTTCTGGGCGACGGACGCCACGCCCGCGGTCAGGCAGCTGGCCAGCCCGACCAGCAGGTACTCGATCGGCGTGATGCCGTTGTCGGTGGCCGCGAAGACGTCGGGGTGGTCGGCCTCGAACACCGACTCATCCTTGTGGGCGTGCTCCTCGCCGAGCCCGAAGTAGCTCTGCACCTTGATCTGGCTGTGCACGCCGCTCTGCCAGCTGGCCGACGCACGCCAGGTGAACTGCGCGGCCTCGGGTGCGCCCTTGAGGACCTCCCGGGCGTCCAGCAGCGCCTGCACGTTGACCCCATTGAGTGCCGTGGTCATTTGCCGTTCCCCTCTCCCATTTCCCCATTTCCCATGGGGACGATCGACAATATACCGCCCGGGACCAGCTAAGATAACCCTCATGGTAGAGCCAGCC
>DASWVA010000677.1:0-4830 GCA_036401415.1 Streptosporangiaceae bacterium | reverse complement strand
GGTCCTGGCGCCGGCCCGGCCGATGCAGCTGCCCGCCGACATCGCCGACTTCACCGGCCGCGGCCGGCACGTCCAGCAGGTGTGTGACCTGCTGTCGGCCGGCCGCGCCGAAGACAACCCGGGGGCGGTCCCGGTCGCCCTGGTGGCGGGGGCGGGCGGACTGGGCAAAACGGCCCTGGCCGTCCATGCGGCGCACCGGCTGCGCTCGGAGTACCCGGACGGCCAGCTCTACGTGGACCTGCAGGGCGCTGCCGCCCAGCCGCTGGAGGCGGCCGAGGTGCTGGCCCGCTTCCTGCGGGACCTCGGCGTGGACGGCGCGCAGATCCCGGCCGGCCACGAGGAGCGGGCCGCCCAGTACCGGACCCGGCTGAACGGGCGGCGGATGCTGGTGCTGCTGGACAACGTGCGCGACGCGGCGCAGGTGCGCCCGCTACTGCCGGGCACGGCGACCTGCTCGGTGGTCGTGACCAGCCGCAACCGCCTGCCCGACCTGGTCGGCGGCAGCCTGGTCCAGCTCGGGGTGCTGGAGGACGGCGAAGCGCTGACCATGTTCAGCCGCATCGTGGGCGCATCCCGTGCGGCAGCCGAGCCGGACGCCACGGCTGAGGTCCTGGTCGCCTGCGCCGGGCTGCCGCTGGCCATCCGGATCTGCGCCGCCCGGTTGGCCGCCCGGCCGGCCTGGAGCATCCAGTCGCTGGCCGACCGGCTGAACGACGAGCACCGGCGTCTGGACGAGCTGAAGGCCGGTGACCTGGCCGTCCGGGCCAGCTTCGAAGTCAGCTTCAGCAGCCTGCCGCCCGCGGTCCCGCCCGGCCGGACCTCCCCCGCCCACGCGCTCCGCATCCTGGGCCTGTGGCCGGGACCGACCATCAGCCTGCCGGCCGCGGCCGCCCTGCTCGGTGAACCGGAGGCCGGGGTCGCCGCCACGCTGGAGTTCCTGGTCGACGCCCACCTGCTGGAGTCACCCGCGCCGGACTGCTTCAGCTTCCACGACCTGGTGCGGGTCTACGCCGCCGAACGGGCCCTGGCGCAGGAACCGGAGCGGACCCGCCAGGACGCCGTGTACCGGTTGATCGCCTGGTACCTGCACACCGCCAGCGCGGCCGACACCATGGTCACGCCCCAGCGGGACCGGGTGGCGATCGACATGGTTCCTCCGCCCGCCGAACCGACCACCTTCCCGGACAGCAGCCGCGCGCTGCGCTGGGCCGAGCAGGAGCGCCTCAACCTGGTCGCGGCGACCCGGCAGGCCGCCGGGTACGGCTTCCACGATGTGGCCTGGCGGGTGCCGGTGGCCGTGCTCGGCTGCTTCAACACGCTGAGCTGCCACACCGAGTGGGTGTCCAGCCACCTGGTGGCGCTCGAAAGCGCCCGGAAGGCCGGCGACCGGCAGGGGGAGGCCTGGGTGCTGAACAACCTGGGGGTGGCCTACCGGCAGCTGGGCCAGGACGAGGCCATCGGCTTCCTGCAGGACGCCCTGAGGATCCGGCGCGAGATCGGTGACCGCCGGGGCGAAGCGCAGACCGCGAACAACCTCGCCAACGCCCACATCCAGCTCGGCCGGAGCGCGGAGGCCCTGGAACCGCTGAACCGGGCCCTGGTCCTGCAGCGGGAGGTCGGTCACCGCTACGGCGAAGGAGTCGCCCTGAACAACACGGGCGAGGCGTACCTGGCCCTGCAGGACTGGGATCAGGCGATCGGCTGGCTGGTGCAGGCCCGGGCGCTGTTCGCCGAGCTCGCCATCCCCCATGGTGAGGGCTACGCCCTGCACAACCTGGGCCACGCTCACCTCGGGCTGGGTGACTACCAAGCCGCCCTGGACCACTTCGGCCGCGCGCTCGCCATCCGGCGGGCCATCGGCGAACGCCACGACCAGGCCGTCACGTTGCTGTTCACCGGGCGGGCCCAGGCGCGGATGGGACGCCCGGAGCAGGCCCGCCGGTCATGGACCGAGGCCGGCACCCTGTTCGACGAACTGGACGATGAGGCCCAGGCCGCGCAGGTCCGGGCGGAGCTGGCCGGGCTCAGCGTGACCACCGTCTGAGCGGCGGCCGGGATCAGGGCTACATAACTCTTACCGCTGAGCGACATGCTTTCCGGAACAGGCCCGATGTCGCTTATGCCGGTTTCGCTACGCTGGGGGTTCGGGGATTTCGTTCGTCCTGGCTCACGGGGGTCAGGAGACAGAGAGGACGACGATCATGGGAATGAGCAACGCCGAGCCGGCCGCGGCCGGCCCGCAGGACCCAGCCGCGCAGGACCCAGCCACGCCGGGCATGGATCACGAGTCGGAGCCCGCCGCGGGCCCGCCGCCGGCATCCGCCGGCCAGCCGCCGGCCCCGGCCATGGACCACGAGTCTGCCCCGGCGATGGACCACGAGTCCGTGCCCGCCATGGACCACGAGTCGGAATCCGCCGGCCAGCCGCCGGCCCCGGCCATGGACCACGAGTCTGCCCCGGCCATGGATCACGAGTCCGTGCCCGCGATGGATCACGAGTCGGAGTCCTCAACCGGGCAGTAGCGCCGCCCAGCGAGCACGTCCGCACGTTCCCGGGCGGGACCGCAGCCTGCTGTCCCGCCCGGAATGCTGTCCAGGGCAGTTCTCGGCTACACTTGCAGGCGCGCGGTCTTGAGCGCGGGCGTCGCCTACGGTGAACGCCGCCTCTGGACGGCCCGATCGGGCCGTGCCACCGCACTGAGCTACCCCCATTGCTTTGAGGAGTGACCACCGTGCCTGAGGTCCGCATCGCCGCCGAGCCGCGCACCGAGTTTGGCAAGGGCGCCGCCCGGCGTACGCGCCGTGCGGGCCTGGTGCCTGCCGTGCTCTACGGCCACGGCGAAGAGACGCGCCACGTTATGCTGCCCGGCCACGATCTGATGCTCGCGCTGAAGACCGCGAACGTGCTGATCCGCCTGGACGGCCTGGACGGTGTGACCGGCCTGGCGCTGCCCAAGGCCGTGCAGCGGGACCCGATCCGGGGCTCCATCGAGCACGCTGACCTGATCCTGGTCCGCCGGGGCGAGAAGGTGACGGTCGAGATCTCGGTCCGGGTCACCGGTGAGGTGTCCCCGGACGGCATGCTCGACCAGCAGGTTGTGCAGCTGCCGGTCGAGGCCGAGGCGACCAACATCCCGAACGGCATCGACGTGGACGTCGAGGGCCTGGAGATCGGCGCTTCGATCCACGCCAGCGACCTCCAGCTGCCGGAGGGCACCACCCTCCAGGTCGACCCGGAGACGCTGATCCTGCACGTGCTGGCGGCGCCGACCGCCGCGCAGATCGACGCCGAGACCAGCGGCGAGGGCACCGGGACGCCGGAGCCGGTCGGCACGACCGAGGGCGACTCCGACAGCGACGAGGGCTGACCCGGCCGCTGAATGCGGGTCTGGTGGCCGAAGCAGAAGGACCCGGCGATGGCGGACGAACGCTGGATCATCGCCGGGCTCGGCAACCCGGGCCCGGAGTACGCCGGCAACCGGCACAACGCCGGGCACATGGTGCTGGACCTGCTCGCCGGCCGGGCGGGCGTGCGGTTCAAGGCGCACCGGTCGCGTAACGACGCCGCCGGCGGACGGCTGGCCGGGACCCCGGTCACGCTGGCCCGGCCCCGGACGTTCATGAACACCTCCGGTGGCCCGGTGGCCGCGCTGGCGTCGTTCTACAAGGTGCCGCCCGAGCGAGTGGTGATCGTGCACGACGAGCTGGACATCCCGTTCGGCACGGTCCGGCTCAAGCTCGGCGGCGGCGACAACGGTCACAATGGCCTGCGCTCCATCACCCGGTCCCTGGGCACCAACGCTTACAACCGGGTCCGGGTCGGCATCGGCCGGCCGCCGGGACGGATGGACGCGGCCACGTTCGTGCTGCGCGACTTCTCGGCCGCCGAGCGCGAGGAGCTGCCGCTGCTCATTGACCGCGCGGCCGACGCGGTGGAAACCTTGCTCTCCAAAGGCATGGCAGCGGCGCAGAACACCTTCCACGCTGACTGAGCCCACCCCAGGGCTGACTGAGCCCACCCCAAGGAGAGCCTGCCCATGGCCGTGGAGGACGATCACCTCGCCCGCGATCTCGCCGTGGCGGTGGGATACCGCCTGATCGACCTGCGGGCCCGGGGCGGCCAGCCCGATGAGCTCCGCAAGGCCGGCGACCTGATGTCCCACGAGTTCCTCACCACCGAGCTGGCCCGGTTGCGGCCGCACGACCGCGTGCTGTCCGAGGAAGGGGCCGATGACCCGGCGCGGCTCAGCGCGGACCGGGTGTGGATCGTGGACCCGCTGGACGGCACCCGCGAGTTCGGTGAGGCCGGCCGGACCGACTGGGCGGTGCACGTGGCGCTGTGGGAGCGGGCCCGGGGCGGCCTCACCGCCGGGGCGGTGGCGCTGCCCGCCCAGAATGAGGTGCTGAGCACCGTGGCCCCGCCGCCGGCCCCGTCCGCCGAGCCGCCGCCGGCCCCGATCCGGGTGGTGGTCAGCCGGTCCCGGCCGGCTTCGTTCCTGCCCCGGATGGCCGAGCTGGCCGGCGCGGACCTGAACCCGCTCGGGTCGGCGGGCGCCAAGGTGGCCGCGGTCCTGCTCGGGGAGGCCGACGCCTACGTGCACGCCGGTGGCCAGTACGAATGGGACTCAGCGGCCCCGGTGGCGGTCGCCCGGGCGGCAGGCTTCCACACTTCCCGGATCGATGGCCGCCCGCTCTCCTACAATCAGCCTGACCTGCTCATGCCAGATATCGTGGTATGTCCGCCGGCGCTGGCGGGAGCACTACTGGACGCCATCCGTACCGCTCAGTCCTGACCCCCGACGCCTTCTGGATGCCCTTGATGCGAACCGAC
>DASWVA010000676.1:0-6005 GCA_036401415.1 Streptosporangiaceae bacterium | reverse complement strand
GGCCTGCCACCGCGTCCACCGCCCAAATCAAAGCCGCCACCGGAATCAGAGCCGCAACCGGAATCGGCCTAGAGGCCCTCGCGCCGGCTGAGCTCCCGCACGCACTCCGCGCTGCCGCACGTCCGGCCCGATCCCAGCCGCGGCCGTCCGCAGTGGCAGGTGGGCCGGAGCCGCGCCAGCCATGCGTCGTAAGCCAGCAGCTCGTCCGCCCCGTCCTCACTGGGCACCGAGACCACCGGCCGGATCCGGCCGCCGGGCATGGCCAGCCACTCGCGCGGCTTCTCGGTGAGCGGGCCCACTGGTTCCGAACCCATACATCTATTGTCACCTGTCCCGGCCGATGCCCCGCCAGGCCCGGGTCGTGATCGTCAGTGGTGGCCGAGCGCGCCCGGCGGTCAGGGCGGCGCGGATCTGAGTGGTGACTTCTTCGGGTGCGGACCGGAGCTGGCGGGGGGTGAAGTGCAGCAGCAGGATGCCGTGGGCGGTGAGCTGGTCGTGGCGGCGGATGGTGTGCTGCCAGTCGCTGGCGGTGTAGTGGTATTCCTGGGAGTCGACTTCGGCGGCGACGCCGGCGTCGGGCCACCAGGCGTCGGTCACCGCGATCAGGGTGTGGCCGTCGTAGAGGCGGGCGTTGAAGATGGGCGTGGGGAGCTTGGCCTGCTGGAGCAGGGCCCGCAGGTCACCTTCGGGTGCGGACCGGATTCCGTCGCTGACTTCGGTTAACGCGGCCCGGAACAGCGCTGATCCGTTGCGGGGTCCCTGCTGCAGTTCCAGGGCCAGTGTCGCGATGGGGCAGCGCTGCCGCTGGACCGCCTGGGCGATCAGCGCCCGGACCTCCCGCGGTGTGGTCAGGCTCCGGGCCGTGTCCGCGATCGCCCGTCCCGCCAGTACGAACCGGATCTCCCCGCTGACACACACCTGCTCCGGCATCCGCCAGGTACGCCACACCCTGACGAAGGAAGTGCTCTGAGGCCTCAGCTTCGCTGGCACCAGCACGTCCACCGTCGCGCTGCTGAGCACACTGATCCCGTGGCGGCGAGCTGCCGCCACCCCCGTAATCACGCTGCTCGGTCCGGCGTGCAGCAGAGCGGCCATCTCCCGCTGCTCGCGCGAGACCGCCCCGGTCACCGCGAGGTAGACGCCGGGCAGAAGCTTCTGCCAAGGACCACCGGCCCGGATCCGGTGGTGCAGCATCCGGTCGGTCATGCCGCAGGTGAGAGCCTGCCTGCGGGTGATGACCTGGTGCTGCGTCGTGAGCAGTCGCTTGAATGCGGCATCGTCGATGCCGTGAATTCGTGGCACACACTGAGGATGACGCCGGCCTCTGACATTCCAGGCTTCCACCGTCGCGACTCCACAGCACCCAGCTCGCGATCGGTTACCCGGTCCCGCGCGCTCGGTCCCGCGCGCTCGGTCCCGCGGCGTCCCCGGCCCCAAGTTCACACTGGCTCATCGTGAACATAAGAGTGCCCACAATGGACCATTGCCTACCTCGGCAGCCGGTGCGGCTGGCGCCACTGGGGCTCAGGGGGGCTGAAGCGCAGGAGTTGCCTCAGCGGGCCAGCATCAAATCGTGCAACTCGGCCAGAGGGAGTCCCACCACGTTGCTGACGCTGCCGTCCACCCTGGCCACCAGCATCGCGCCGGCGCCCTGCAGCCCGTACGCGCCCGCCTTGTCGTAGGGCTCCGGGGTCCGGGTGTACCAGTCCAGGAACTCTTCGCTGGCCTTGACGAACGAGACCTCCGAGGTCACCGTGAGGCACGACGGCATCGCGCCGGAGAGCACCGCCACGCCGGTGCAGACCGTGTGCGTCCGGCCCGACATCGTGCGCAGCATGACCAGCGCCTCGTCCCGGCTGGACGGCTTGCCGGTGATACAGCCGTCGATGACCACGGTGGTGTCCGCGGCCACCACGACCTCACCCGGGCGGGCCACGGCCGCCGCTTTGCCCCGGGCCAGCCGGCTCACGTAGGCGGCCGGGTTCTCACCCTCGTGCGGGGTCTCGTCGATGTCGGCCGGGCGTACCTCAGGCTCGACCCCAATGCTGCGCAGCAGGTCCAGCCGGCGCGGTGAGGCCGACGCGAGCACGACCGCGGACGGCCATCCGGGGGGCGGCGACACGCCGGTCAGCCTACCGGCCAGCGATCCCCGCCAGATCCGCAGGCCGTGCTCGCCAGCTCCGCGAGCCGACCCTCCGACGGGCGGCGGCTAAAGGTTCGCCGGGCCCGCGGGACCCGTGCCCTCATCCCCGGGCCTCAGCCCGGCCATGTCCGTAGCCTCCACGCCCCCGGCCGCGGCCCCGGCCACGCCGGCCACCTCGGTGCCATCGGCATCTACGGCACCTTCGGCCGCCGCGGCCGCAACCTCCTCCTGCGCCCCGCGTCGTAGTCCGAGCAGGGCCACCAGCGCGCCCACGGACATGATCGCGGCCATCACGTACAGGACGGTGCGGGTCGCGTAGGCGAAGTCCAGCTGGTAAAAGTGCGGGATCGTCGCCGTGCTCTGGCCGCCGCCGCCCCGCGACTGGGACAGCTGCGCCGCCTCGGCCCGGGCCCGGGCCCGGGGCAGCCCCTGGGCCACCAGCGACCCGGTCAGCCGGTTGCGCATGTCGGTGACCAGGATCGTGCCCAGGATGGCCAGGCCCAGGCTGGCGGTGTAGTTCCGCACGGTCTGGGTGATGCCGGTCGCCTCCCCGTAGGACAGCCGGGACGCCCGGTTGACCGCATCGGTGCTGGACGGGCCGAGCATGAACCCCATGCCGCCGCCCGCAATGATGATGTCCCACTGCTGGCTGCTGAAGCTCAGCTTGGTGACGTGACCGGCCCACAGGTAGAACCCGACCGCGGCCAGCGCACAGCCCAGCGTCACCGGCAGCTTGGCCCCGCGCCGGTCCAGCATCCGGCCGCCGATCTGGGCCGCGATCACGAAGCCGATGAAGAAGTACAGCAGGAACACCCCCGCGTCGGAGGCCTTCTTGCCCAGCGAGATCTGGGCGTATTCGCTGGCGAAGAAGAACACCGGGATGAACACCGTGGTGGCGATGCCGAGCACCACGTTCTCGACCAGGAACGGCCGGTTCGCGAAGATGCCCACCTGGATCAGTGGCGAGCGGGTGCGCAGCTCGACCAGGTAGAACACCACCAGCAGGGCCAGGCCGCCCGCGATGCACAGCCAGGTGCCCGGGTTGTGCCATCCCCAGATGTTGGACTGCTGGAAGCCGAACACGGACAGCGCCACGCCCGCCGCGATCAGCACCAGCCCCCGGTAGTCCATCCGGGCCGGCCGGTGCTCGGTCACCGGCTTGGAGATCGTGATCAGGGCCAGCGCGATCAGCGCGACCGGGATGTTGACCCAGAAGATCGCCCGCCAGGTCCACTCGGTCAGGAACCCGCCCAGCAGCGGGCCGATCGCGGTCAGGCCGCCCGCGATGCCGAAGAACAGGGCCAGCGCTTTGCCCCGGTCCCGCAGCGGGAACGTCTGCACCACGATGGCCAGCGCGGCCGGGAACATGATCGCGCCGCCGGCCCCCTGGACCACCCGGAAGGTCACGATCCACGCCTCGGCCAGGCTGCCCTTGGGTGTCAGCCCGCACAGCGCCGAGGCCGTGGCAAAGATGATCACGCCCAGCGTCACCATCTTGCGGTGGCCGAGCGTGTCGGCCAGCCGGCCCCCGAACGCGAACAACGCGGCCAGCGACAGCAGGTAGGCGTTGACCGCCCACTGCACCCCGGTGCTGGACAGCCCCAGCTCACGCTGCAGTTGCGGCACCGCGATCGACACGATCGTCTGGTCGATGAACGTCATCGCGACGGCGAAGATCATCGCCGCCAGGACCAGGTTTCTGGACCGGCCGCCCAGTGCGGTGCCTGCCATGGTGCCTCCCGTTTCAGGCCGCCAGCCTCTCTTAATTGTCCCGCCGGGTCCAGCCTGAGACACGCCTGATACGGCCCCGGTACCGGCCCGAGACGGGTCGGGTGCCCCAGAACCTGGGCCAACGATTGCCATGCGAGGATGACGCCGAGCGCCGGAACCGCTCCAAGCCGGAAGGACCTGACCATGAGCCGCGTCGTCGTCATCGGAGCCACCGGGCACATCGGCACCTACCTGGTTCCGCGGCTGGTCCGCGCCGGCCACGATGTCACCGCGCTGAGCCGCGGCCAGCGCGGGCCGTACCATCCCAGCCCGGAGTGGAACTCGGTCACCAGCATCATCGTGGACCGGGACGCGGAGGACGCGGACGGCACCTTCGGAACCGGGATCGCCGAGCTGGCCCCGGACGTGGTGATCGACCTGGTGTGCTTCACCGCTTCCTCGGCCCGCCAGCTGGTCGAAGCCCTGCGGCCCTCGCGCCCGCTGCTGGTGCACTGCGGCACGATCTGGGTGCACGGCCCGGCGCTGCGGGTGCCGGTCACCGAGGATGAGCCGCGTACCGGTTACGGCGAGTACGGCACCGGCAAGATGGAGATCGAGGCCCTGCTGCACCGGGAGACCGTGGCCGGCGGCGTGCCGTCGGTCGTCCTGCATCCCGGCCACATCAGCGGGCCGGGCTGGCCGGTGATCACCCCGGCCGGCAACCTGGATCCGTCGGTCTGGACCGCACTGGCCACTGGTCAGCCGCTGCCCCTGCCCGACCACGGGCTCGGCGTGCTCAACCACGTGCACGCCGACGACGTGGCCCAGGCCTTCGAGCGGGCGCTGACCCGGCCGGAGGCCATCGGGGGCAGCTTCCACGTGGTGGCCGAGCAGGCCATGACCCTGCGCGGTCTGGCCACCGGGGCGGCGGCCTGGTTCGGCCGCGAGCCCAGCCTGGACTTCGTGGACTGGCCCGAGTTCGAGCGCCGGGTGGGTGCCGGGCCCGCGAGCACGACCCGCGAGCACACCTTCCGCAACCTCACCGCCAGCATCGACCGGGCCCGCCACGTGCTCGGCTACCACCCCCGCTTCACTTCACTGGACACCTTGCACGAGGCTCTGCGCTGGCTGGCCGCCCACGGCCAGGCCGACGTCGGCGGCCAGGAGTTCTGACCCGCTGCCCGCACCGCCCGGCCGCCTGCGCGCACCGGTCCCGTTCTTATCCAGGGCTTTCGGAAATTGCCCGGCAAGGTTTTGGCAAGCTCCGCTACATATGCTGCTGAGCGAGAGACGGATTGGGCAATGTCGGCCGGGAATCACCATTTCGGCGGCAGCTATCGGCTGCTGACGTGGTGAGCAATCGCCCGGTGAGATTGAACCAAATCATTGCGGCGCTGCTGGAGCCTGGCCCCTGTTGCGCCAGCTTATTGCGCCGGGAGGCACCTGTGACCTTAGCTCGCCCGCCCCGCCTCCTGCTGGGGGCGGCCGCCGCGGCCACCGCGCTCCTCGCTGTGGCCTGCAGTTCATCGGGTAATCCGGCGTCATCGGCTTCGGCCCGGGTGTCGGCGGCGGCGAACGCCAAGCCGGAGAACGTGCACATCAGCGTGGGGACGCTGCCGATCGCGGACGCCGCCGACCTGTTCATTGCGATCAACAAGGGCTATTTCCGCGAGGCCGGGCTGACCGTGACGCCCGAAATAATTCAGGCCACCTCGCAGACCACGCCCGACCTGGTGTCAGGGAAAATGGATTTTTCGCTGCTCAACTACGTTTCTACCCTGGAGATTGAGCAAAACGTCGGAATCAAATTCAAGTACGTGGCGCCGGGCACCGTGGCCGCCGCGAACGTGTCAGAAATCCTGCTGCCGAAGGGCTCGCCGATCAGGTCGCTGGCCGATCTCAAAGGCAGGAAGATCGGCTCTCCCCAGACCACCGGGGCCATCGGCAACCTCGCCGTCGACGTCTTGCTCAAGGCGCACGGGATCGACCCGAAAGACGTCACGTTCGTGGCTACGCCGTTCCCGGATGAGATGACCGCGCTCGCCCGCCATCAGGTCGACGCGGTGTGGTCCACCGAGCCGTTCGTCTCGGTGATCAAGAAGACGATCGGGGCCCACGCGCTGGCGGACACCATGACCGGGCGGATGTCGGG
>DASWVA010000675.1:0-2364 GCA_036401415.1 Streptosporangiaceae bacterium | reverse complement strand
TCACCGTCGAGCTGTTCCGCGACCGGGTTCCGGCCCGCGACCGGGACGCGGTGACGGCCGAGGCCGCCCGGGTGCTGGCCATGGCCGCGCCCGCGGCCGCCCCCGAGGTGCAGCTGGTTACGGCCGGGTCACCGCCGCCGCCGGGCTGACCGCCACGATCGCCTCGGACGTGTAGGCCAGGAACGTCAGCGACTCCTGGAAGTACAGCTGCACGCGGTCGGTGTCGTGCGACAGGTAGCCGATGGACAGGTCCTGGCCGAGGCTGAGCGTGTAGTCACCGCCCCGGGTGGACAGCAGGAACGCGCCGTCGATGGCGGGCGCCCACAGGATCTCGCCGTCGAAGACCCGCTCGACCTGCCGCCGGATCGGGTAGCCGTGCTCGGTGGTGACGCTGATCGCGTCGTAGGCGGCCGTGCTCAGGACCAGCGCGTACGGCCCGTTCACGCCGGCCAGCCGCAGCCTGGTGAGCGCGTCGACGACCACGTCCGGGTACTGCGTCGGGTCGGCCGGCAGGTCCAGCGCCGGGTTGGTGGAGGCCGCCCGCAGCCCGGTGATGCCGGCCGCCGCGTACCCCTCGAAGATCGCCCGGTCCTCGGCGAACCCGATCTGCCGGGCCGCGTCCTTGAGCGGCTGCCAGTCGGCGTCCTGGGCGCCCCGTTCCACCGCGTCGATCTCGTCCCGGCTGAGGGTGAACGGCACCCGCAGCCGGACCAGCGGCTGCGACTGGCGCAGGTGCGCGACCACGCCGTCGGCCGGGGCGTCGACGGCGCCCAGGCGGCCGGTGTTGACCGCCGCCAGGGTGGGGCCGTCCGGCCCGTCCACGTCGACGATGCGACGGCCGGCCACGTAGGTGCCGAAGGTCCGCCGGGCCTCCTGCTCCAGGTCGGCCCAGGCCGCAGCCGAGATGGGGGCGAGCTCGCGATACAGGTTGTTCATGACAACGTGCTCCTTCTGAGGCTGCCGATTCCGAGGGAACCGCTGGAGGTGGGCGTGGGGGCCGCGGCGGGGTCCGCCGGCCGCGGGCGGCCGGCCGCGTCGTCCTTCGCGGCCGGGGCGGCCACCGGGGGCGGGCCGGGCAGGTCGTCGAGGAAGCCGGCGGACGGGGCGAAGAACAACGTCCCCGTCACCGCGGTGGAGAAGTCCAGGATCCGGTCGGTGTTGCCGGGCGGGTTGCCGAAAAACATGTTCCGCAGCATCTGCTCGGTCACGCTCGGGGTGGCCGCGTACCCGATGTAGTAGGTGCCGAACTCCCGGCGTCCCACCGAGCCGAACGGCATGTTGGCCCGCAGGATCTGCCGCTGGGTGCCGTCCGGGTCCTCGATCGTGTTCAGCGCGAGGTGGGAGTTGGGCGCCTTCTGGCCGTCCGGCGTCTCGATGTCGCTGAGCTTGGCCCGGCCGATGACCCGTTCCTGCTCCTCGACGCTGAGCGCGTTCCAGCGGTCCAGGTCGTGCAGGTACTTCTGCACGATGACGTAGCTGCCGCCGGTGAAGCCGGGGTCGTCCGCGCCGACCAGCGCGGCCCGCTCGCCGGCCCGGCCGCCGGGGCTCTCGGTCCCGTCCACGAACCCCATCAGGTCGCGCTCGTCGAAGTACCGGAAGCCGTGCACCTCGTCCTGCACGGTGACGTGCCCGGCCAGCCGGTTCATCACCTGGCTGGCGAACTCAAAACACAGGTCCAGCTGGCTGGCCCGCAGGTGGAACAGCAGGTCGCCGGGGGTGGCCGGGGCCACGTGGCGAGTGCCCGCCAAGGCCCGGAACGGGTGCAGCCCGGCCGGCCGCGGACCGCTGAACAGCCGGTCCCAGGCGTCCGAGCCGATGCCGGCCACGGCCGCCAGCTCTCCTTCCGGGAGCCGGAAGGAGACTGCCCGCTGCAGGCTGGACACGTCTTCGAGCAGGGCCCGCACGGTGTCCTCGCCGCCCGGGTCGATGGTCAGCACGAGGAAGATCGCCGCGGTGCGGAGCGGGGTGACGATCGGCTGCGGCTCAGGTGGCTGCGGCGGGGGCGGTGCGGGCACGGGCCAAGCTTGTCACAGGTGCCCCTGGCTACCCGCGCCGCCCACCCCGGGCGCCCACCCGGGTTCGGAAGACTTTGGGGCAGTATTTACCCCGAAGTCTTCCGTACTCCTGGTCCCCCGGGGGTGAGGACCGCCTTGATGATGCCGTCGGCTCGGCGGTCGAACGCATCGTAGAGGCCGGGGGCGTCTTCCAGGGGGCCGTGGTGGGTGACCACGGAACCGGGCCGGGCCCGGCCCCGCAGCACCAGGTCACGGAGGTGCACGGTGTACCGGCGGTCGTTGGTCCGGCCGAACCCCACCGTCACGCCCTTGCTGAAGAAGGTGGCCCAGGGCACGGTCAGCTGCCCGT
>DASWVA010000674.1:0-4008 GCA_036401415.1 Streptosporangiaceae bacterium | reverse complement strand
TGGTAGAGCCGGCTCTGGACGGCCGCGTAGTAGCGCGTCTGCGTCCGGCGGCCGAACAGGCTGAACCCGAACCGGACCAGCGGATCGCGAATCTGGGCGGCCCGGGAGTAACCGGTCACGCGGAAACCGACCTGCCCGTTGACCAGGTTCTTGACCACCTCGAAGCTGATCCGGCCTTCTTCCAGGTGACCCTGCAGAGTCTGGTAAGACCAGCCCCAGACCCGTTCCGGACCCCGGTCGGTGTCCCGGGTCTCGTCGTACACGCCGGTGACGCGGACGCCGAAGTAGAAGCGCAGGAAGTAGAAGCGGCCCTCCAGCAGCATGTCCCGGCCGAGCAGCTTCTCGTCCAGGCGGTAAACAGCGCGCAGGATCCGCTCGTCGGCGAACTCGTACTGGGTGACCAGCAGGCAGCCCATCTCCCACGGGCCGCCGGGCACCGGATCCCCGGGCGGCTCCTGGCCGATCAGGGTGGCGCCGGAGTCGACGTGCCAGTGACCGTCGGGACGGCCGTCCTCCGGGGCCCGGGCCGGGTCGTAGTTGACCGGACGATCACGCAGGCCGTCTAGGACCGAAACCTCGTCCACCCGGCTCAGCAGGGAAGGCCGCACCTAGTCGACTTCCGGTAGCGAGTCGCCAATCAGCCAGAACATCGGCGGCCACAGGCCGACGAACAGCGCGCGCCGCTCGGCGTTGCCGCGCTCCTCCTGGTCGACGGTCTTCGCACGGATCCACAATCCGATGCACATCCCGATGCAGCCCAGCGAGACCGCGTGCATATGCGTACGGCGCAGCGGGGTCCGCGCGAGCACCCCGGTCACGGTCATCGGGTTCCTCCCCTGGTCACAGGGGGTGGTGCGCCCCCCCATCGGCAAGCGCACCCTGCCCACCGTGGCAGCATTTACACATGGCAACGGTGAGTCGCTGGTCCAAGCTGAGAACCGTCTCGAGCTGGCCGGTGGGAGTCGCGGTGGTGACCTGGCGGTACATGTGGCGGACCACCCCGCTGCACCGGTCCGAGGAGACCGGTGACGAGTCCGACCTGGCCGGCCTGGCCGAAGAGGCCCTGCGGCCCGGCGACGGACGCCAGCCCGTGAGCGAAGGGGTGGGCCCGCTGCTGCACCGCTGCTACTGGGCCGACGTCGTGGCCACCCAGATGACTCCGGAGCAGCTCATCGACTCGATCGCGAACCAGCTGAACCAGGTGTCACCGGAGATGGCGACCTTCCGGAAGACCCGGGGGACCGGAGGTGGCGTGCGGCAGGGCGAGGAGTTCGTGGTCCGCATGCCGGGCCCCTGGGACGGCCCGGTCCGGGTCGCCCGCCGGGACGCCACGTCGTTTCAGCTGGTCACCCTGCAGGGGCACCTGGAAGCCGGGCAGATCGAGTTCCGGGCGGCCCGGGCCGGTGCGGACGCCTTGCGCTTCGAGATCGAATCCTGGGCCCGCGCGGGCGACCGGCTGTCCGCCCTGATGTACAACAAGCTGGGGCTGGCCAAGGAGATCCAGCTCAACATGTGGACGCACTTCTGCATCCGCTCCGCCACCCTGGCCCACGGCCGCCTGCGGGGCGGGGTCAGCATCCGGACCCGCTGGGTGCAGTGGCCCGAGGACCGCAAACCACCGGCCGGGCCGTAGCGATGGTGGCCGGCCGGAACGGCCCCCAGGGATGGAAGGACGGCGGCGTGAAGTTCACCGGCCGTCGCGGGCTTCGAGCTCCCGTTCGACCTGCTCGACCAGGTCCGGGTGGGCGCTCAGCCCCCACAGCACGGCGGCCGGCACCCCGAGCCGGCGGGCGGCCAGCGACACCACCGGCTGTGGCATGCCCAGCGCCTGGGCGAGCCCCTCGTCCCGGGTGAAGGTGGGCGGCAGGTCGTCCAGGGACACCTCACCCGGCCGCCGGAACGTCCCGTCCGGGTGCGGCAGCCAGGTGGCCTCCCCCGCGGTCCGCCCGATGGCCGAGGACACGGTCTCCCGGGTGGCGTCGGCGAACGACATCAGCACCGACCGCTCGACCACGCCGGCGATCAGCCGGCGGTTCGGGCTGAGCAGGGTGTTCCACACGTACTCGGCCAGGGCGTGGCTGGGGTGCCCGAGCGCGAACTCCAGGCCGTCCAGCTCGGCGTCGGGGTCGAAGCCGTCCAGGCCGCGCTCGTTGCGGCCGAAGTCGACCACGAGGACCACGTACCCGGCCGGGCCGGGCGCGCGGGCGGTCAGCCGGACGTCCTGCCGGACCCCCATGTCCCGCAGCTGAACCAGCCACGGCCCGTAGGTGTCCCGGGCGAACCAGGCGCCGGGGTTGCCGCCGAAGTAGGTCTCCAGCTCCTTGGACCGCTGGTGCAGCCGCGGTGGCGGCAGCAGCCGCGCCTCGCCGGTGGCGGCGTTCTCACCGACCAGGAACGCGGTGCCGCCGAGCCGTTCCAGCAGGCGTTCCCGGTCGCCGGGCGCGGCCTCGTCCAGGGTGCGGGCCACGTACTCCAGGTCGGCCGCGTGCTGGGCCGGGTCCAGGGCGGCCAGGTCCAGCCCGTCGTACCGGGGCAGCACACCGTCGAGCACCGTGGCCACCCGGTCCGGTTCGGCCAGGCCCAGCGCGGCCAGGAACCGGCGGGCGGCCGGGTCGGCGGCCACGCTCCGCCGCACCGTGGCCAGGCCGGGCCGGGGATCCGGGGCCGCCGGGGCTTCCAGGGCCGCCGGGGCCGGGGCCGCCGGGGCGAGGGGATCGGGCAGGTGGACCACGGGGTGCCCCGCGGCGTCGAAGGCCGGCACCTGGCGGCCGTCCTCGAGCCGGATGATCGGCTGGGCCCGGGCCGGGGCCGGAGGCTCGTCCGGGCCGGCCGGCGCCCGCCACAGCCGGGTGTCGGTGTGCAGGAACGCGTAGTAGCGGGCCAGCCAGGCGTCCGGCTGGGCGGCCAGGAAGTCCGCCCCGGCCCGGGTGACCAGGCCGGCCGCGGTGACTTCGGGCCGGCCCAGCTCGTCACGCAGGTACCGCCACAGCACCGGCGTGCCCGGCGCGGAGATGGCCGGGTCGGCGAAGAACAGCGGCCGGCCGTGCCCGTAGAGGGCACCGAGCTGACCGGGGCCGAGCAGGCCGGCCAGCTCGGGACCGGCCGCGACGGCCAGTTCACCGGCCGGGCGGGGCTCTCCGCCGGCCGCCGGGATCAGCGCCTGGCTGGTCAGCGCCGTCCGCACCGCGTCGAACAGCGGGCGGAACATCGAGCCCGGCGGGAACCGGGCCGGGTCCAGCGGCAGCGCGGTCAGCGCGGTCACGGTGAGCAGGCCCGCGTCCCGCAGCCCGCCGAGAACCCCGGTGAGCAGGGCCGCCGTCTCCCGGACGAACTCGGTGTTGGCCGGGTCGTGCTCGGGCACGTTGTCCCGGGCCGGGGTGGTCCGGTACGGGCCCTGGGCCACGAACCCGAGGAACGTCTCCTTCTCGGTGGGGAAGAACACGCTCAGCGGCGACCGGTCCAGCGGGGTGATCCGCGGCGGCTGGCCCGGGCCGGCCCGGAAGGCGATCTGCACCGTGAGCGGGCCGGGGCGGGGACCGTGGTGACCGGGCAGCGGGCGGGACCAGACCAGCCACGAATCGTTCGGTGATCCGGGATCTTTGGAGACGCTGACCCGCTGGCCGCCCGCTGGTCCCGGTTCCTGCATGCGGGCCAGCACCGCCGCGGTGACGCCGGGCCCGCTGACCCGCAGCCGGGTGAGCCGGCGCAGGAACAGCAGAGTGGCCGCCCTGAGCGCGTTGAGGGCGGCGCCGATCTCGGTCACCGCCACCGGCGCCGGCACGCTGTCCAGGTCGAACGGGAAGACGAACCGGGTCTCAGGGCCGCCGCCGGGACCGCCTGGGCCGGTGGCGGGGCCGGGGTCCGGGTCGGGGTCCGGGCCGAGGGCGAACGGGCGCACGAAGGACTCGATGCGGAACCGCTCGCCCGCGCTGTAGATCCGCGGGCTCCGGGTGTAGGCGTACACCGACTTGAAGCCGATGCCGAACCGGCCGATCTGGGTGAGGTCGC
>DASWVA010000673.1:0-3841 GCA_036401415.1 Streptosporangiaceae bacterium | reverse complement strand
GAGCAGCGCGATCGCGGCCACCAGGACCAGCGGGGCGGCCCAGTTCTCGAACCGGCGCAGCGTGTTCATGCCGCGCACGATGATGGCCATCTCCAGCACCCAGAAAATGGCGAACGAGAGCCACTGGGTCCACGGGTACCCGCCCCAGGATGGGGTGGCGGCGGTCCAGCCGTGCCCGGCGACCGCGCCGATCAGCGTGTAGAAGCCCTCGCCGCCGATCCAGGTCTGGATGCCGAACCAGCAGCAGGCGATCAGCGCCCGCAGGACAGCGGGCAGGTTGGCCCCGCGCAGCCCGAACGAGGCCCGGGCGAAGACCGGGTACGGGATGCCGTACTTGGTCCCGGCGTGGCTGTTAAGCAGCATCGGGACCAGCACGATGAGGTTGGCCAGCGCGATCGTGATGACGGCCTGCACCCAGTTCATGCCCACGGCGACCAGGCCGGAGGCCAGCAGGTAGGTGGGGATGTTGTGGGACATCCCGATCCACAGGGCCGCGTAGTTGTAGGTGGTCCAGGTCCGCCGGGCCAGTGGCAGCGGGGCCAGGTCCCCGTTGGCGTAGCCGCCGTCTGCGATTTCCTCGTCGCGGGCCAGGGTGACCCGGCCGTCTGGGTGGTGGACTTCGTCTTCGATCGGCGACGTCACCATGCAGGCGCCTTTCTGCGTCGTGTAACGGGGCACACACGGAGACCTTCAATGTCCGTCGCGCTCCCGCCGACGTCAACCGCCCGCCGCTCTAGGCGCTGGGCGCCAGCACGATCTGCACGTCGGCGTGCCGGAATGGGCTGGCGACCTGGTAACGCGCGGCCTGGGCGGGGTCGTCAACCTCGTCGAACCCGGTGATCAGGGACGCCTTCACCGCGAACACCGCGTCGGAATCGATGTACTCGCTGCCGGCCACGAAGATGTGCGTGGTCAGCGTCCGGTGACCGTCCGCGGCTACGAGGAAGTGGATGTGCGCGGGGCGGTACGGGTGCCGCCGGGTCGCGGCCAGCAGCTCTCCCACCGGGCCGTCGGTTGGGATCGGGTAGTAGCTGGGCACGATCGTGCGGAACCAGAACCGGCCTTCGGCGTCCGCGGTGAACAGGCCACGGCCGTTACCGTCGGGCTGCCGGTCCGGCTCCTGCACGTCATAGGCGCCGTGGTCGTTGGCCTGCCACACGTCGAGCACCGCGCCCGGCAGCGGGTTACCGTCTGTGTCCACCACCCGGCCGGTGACCACGCACGGCTGGCTCTCGCCGACCAGGTCGATGTTCTCGCCCAGCTCCCGCGCGGGCGACCTGGTCATGTGGAACGGGCCCAGCACGGTGGACTGGGTGGCTCCGGCCGCGCCGCGCTCGTTGATCGTCTCGACCAGCATCGAGATGCCCAGCACGTCGGACAGCAAGATGAACTCCTGGCGGACATCGGTGCACTTGCGGCCGGTGGCGGTGAGGAACTCGATCGCCTGCTCCCACTCGGCGATGCTGGGTTCGACTTCGCGGACGGCCGCGTGCAGGTGCCGGACCAGGCAGTCCAGGATCGTTCGCAGGCGCTGGTCGGGTGTACCGGCGAAGCTGTCGATGACGGCGCCGGCCGCGCCTTCTTCGGTGAAATCGGTGGCCATGCGCTGAGGCTAGGCCCTGCAGCCGGTTTTCCGCTCTGCCGGGGTCACTGCAGATGCCGGAGCTTGTCCGGGTTGATGACCGACCGGATCGCCTGCACCTGCCCGTCCATTACTTCGAAGACCATCACACCAATCAGGTTCCCGTCGTGGTCGTAGGCCAGAATCCCGGGCTGCCCGTTGACCTGGGAGGGGCGGACCTCCGCTACCCAGCGCGAGATCTGGCGGAGCAGCCCGCGCAGCATCCGGGCGACCCGCTCGCGGCCGTGGATCGGGGTGCGGGCCGCGGGCGCCTTGCCGCCGCCGTCGCCGTACATGACGACGTCGGGGGCAAGCAGGTCGATGAACCGCTCGATGTCGCCGCCGCCCACCGCAGCCAGGAACCGCTCGGTCAGCTCGGTGCCCTGGCGGCGGGAGGCGTCGAACCGCGGGCGGCCCTCGTCGATGTGCCGCCGGGCCCGGGCGAAGATCTGGCGGCAGTTCGGCCCGGACTTGTCCACGGCCCGGGCGATCTCGCCGTAGTCATAGCCGAACACCTCGCGCAGCAGGAACACGGCTCGTTCCACCGGGGACAGGCTCTCCAGCAGCACCAGGAACGCCAGCGACAGCGAGTCCGCCATTTCCGCCCGCTCGGCCGGCCCGGGCGCGGGATCGGGATTGGACAACAGAGGTTCCGGCAGCCAGGTTCCCACGTAGGCCTCACGCCGCACCCGGGCCGACCGCAGATGGTCGATGGCCAGCCGGGTCGTGATGGTGGTGGCGAACGCCCTGGCCGATTCGAGCGCCTCCTGGCTGGCCGCCCGGTAGGTGCGGATCACCGCCTCCTGGACGATGTCTTCGGCGTCACCGACGCTGCCGGTCATCCGGTAGGCAATGGAGAACATCAGCGGCCGCAGCTCATCCAGGTCGGCGTCCATGGCTCAGGCCGCCGTACGGGTTGCCGCGCTGGCCGCCGGGGCGGTCATCTGACCGGAAGCGAAGCCCTGCCGCCAGCTCGGGTAGGCCAGGGCCCAGCACAGCTCGCGCCGGGCTTTGGCGTTGGACGAACCGCGGTTCTTGGTCATCATGTGCACCACCGAGTCACCGGCCAGCAGCCGCCCGGCCCAGGCCGGCACCCGCCACGGCGCCCGCGCGCCCAGACAGGCGGCCAGGTACGGGAGCCATTCAGCCACCGGGACGGGCTCGTCGTCAACCGCGTTGTAGACGCCGGGCGCGCCGCGCTCGATCGCGGCCACGGCGGCCGACGCGGCGTCGGTGACGTGCGTGAACGACCAGACGCCGGTGCCCCCGCCGACGATCGGCAGCCGGTGCTTCCGCACCAGCTCGGCCATGTCGTCACTGGCTCCGGGGCCGTACAGGATGCCGTACCGCAGCACCAGGCCCTCAGGCACACCGGCCGGCACAGCCTGCTCCACGTGCTGGATGGCGCGCATGCTCTGCCTCATGCTGGCGGGCGGGTGCGGGTCGAGCGGGTCCTCCTCGGTCTTGACCGGCCGGCCGGCTGGTTCGGCCACCCCGTGAAACTCTGGGCGATGAACCGTTGGGTGCCCGCCGCCCGCGCCGCCTCCAGCAGGTAGTCGGTGCCGCGGGTACGCAGCTGGTTGGTGACGGCGAACGTACGGTCGAAGTGCTTGAGGTTGCTCTGCCCGGTCAGCCCGGTCATCTGATGGATGATCACGTCCGGCCGGGCGGTGAGGACGGCATCGAGGGTCGCCACCCGGTCGAGCCCGTCGGCTACGACGGGCTCGGCCCCGAGTTTGCGGAGTTGGGCGGTCTTACCCGGGGACCGGGTGGTGGCGGTGACCTGGTGACCGGCGGCCGCGAGCATCGGGATCAGGCTGCGCCCGATCACTCCTGTCCCGCCGGCGACAAACACTCGCATGGTGACACTCCTCTTGGATGTGCGATGTCACCTGGTTGACGAGAGCAGACCTCCCCCTGTGACACCCGGCCCGGCCCGGGGCGTGCGAGGGCGCGACTGGGGCCGCGGGCTACTCGACGGGGGCGGGCTCGCGGGACTCGTCGCGGTAGCGGGCGGGCAGGGCGGCCTGCAGGCCCTCGGCGAACAACGGGATCTTCCACAGCGGCGGGATGGGGGCGGTGATGCCCTCCAGCTGCATGACCACACCGACGCTCATCCGGACCAGCCGGCGGGCCGCGGTGAACATGATGAAGGCCAGGGGCAACTCGGCGAACACCGCGGACGCCAGGCTCTCCCAGATGTTGCGGGTACCGATGTCG
>DASWVA010000672.1:0-10076 GCA_036401415.1 Streptosporangiaceae bacterium | reverse complement strand
CCCCGGTCGTGGTCGCGCCCGGCCGCAGCGCGACGACCCCGATCACCTCCTCCCCCAGCCGGGGATCGGGCTGGCCGACCACGGCGGTCTGGGCCACGGCCGGATGGGTCA
The DNA here is from genome assembly GCA_036401415.1 of Streptosporangiaceae bacterium. Taxonomy (GTDB): domain Bacteria; phylum Actinomycetota; class Actinomycetes; order Streptosporangiales; family Streptosporangiaceae; genus Bog-532. Next base: position 9,965 of record DASWVA010000672.1, on the reverse strand, counting down.
GCAGCACGTCCTCCACGTCGCGCGGGTAGACGTTGAAGCCGCCCCGGATGATGAGGTCCTTCTTCCGGTCGACCACGTACAGGTAGCCGTCCGCGTCCAGGTGGCCGACGTCACCGGTGTACAGCCAGCCGTCCCGCAGCGCGGTGGCGGTGGCGTCCGGCGCGTGCCAGTAGCCGGACAGCACGCCGGGGGAGCGGATGCAGATCTCCCCGTCCTGGCCCGGGTGCAGCACCTGGCCGGCGTCGTCGCGGATCTGCACCGTGCAGCCGGGGACGGGCAGCCCGACGCTGCCGGGCCGGCGGGCGCCCAGCGGGTTCGACGCGATAATCGACGCCGATTCGGTGCAGCCGTAGCCCTCGTAGACGGTGGCCCCCGGCACCCGGCGCTCGAACTCCTCCCGGATCTCGGCCGCCAGCGGGGCGGCCCCGGAGGACACCGAGACCAGGGCGGACAGGTCCGCTTCCTCCAGTGGCTGGGCCAGCAGCATCTGGATCATCGACGGCACCAGGGTGGTCCGCTGGGCCCGGTGCTGCTGGGCCAGCCTGAGCCACCCCGCCGGGTCGAACCACCGCATCAGGATCGTCCGGCCCGGCACCTCCGCGTGCATGCCCACGCAGGTGACCAGCAGGCCGTAGGCGTGCGCCAGCGGCAGCGGCATCAGCGTGCAGGTCAGCGCGTCCGAGGACGACGCCTGGTTCGAGGACGACCCGCACCAGAACAGGTTGGCGTGGGTCAGCGGGACGCCTTTGGACCGGCCGGTGGTGCCGCCGGTGTACAGCAGCGCGGCCAGGTCGTCGTCGGCCCGGTCCACGATCGTGCCCGGCGCGGCCGCCGCCACCTCGGTAAAGCTGAGCACCTGCGGCCCGGTCCCGCCGGCCGAGATGGCCATCCCGGCGCCCGCGGCGACGATGACGAAGCGGACGCTGTCCACCTCCCGGGCCGCGGCCTGCACCTTGGGCAGGAACTCCGGCGTGGTCACCACGGCCACCGCGCCCGAATCGGCCAGCGCGTGCCGCAGTTCCCCTTCGCTGACCAGGAAGATCAGTGGGGTCACGACCACGCCCGCCCGCCAGGCCGCCTGGTAGGTGATGAGGACCTCGGGGCAGTTGGCCATCAGCACGACCACCCGGTCGCCCGGCCGCACGCCCAGCCCCGCCAGCCCGGCCCCGAACCGCGCCGCCTGGCCGGCCAGCCCGCCCCGGGTGTACCAGCGGTCTTCGAAGAACAGGGAATCGCCGTCGCCGTGCCGTTCAAGCTGACGTTCCGCCTGCCGGGCCAGGTGCCGAGTGCCCAACTCCGCCTCATCTCTACGCGACACTGCTCAATGAGACCAACACTGTGGCGAACGATACGGTTCGCCCCGGCTGGTCTCAAGGGCCGGGCTCAAAACGGACAGCCCGCCCTCTCCGGGCGGCGGCTGGCCGGGGCGACGGGCCCCGCGGGCCTCGCGGGCCTGACGTGACCATTAATCGCGAATGCGGAATTGGGCCCGGAACCCGGGACGGCGGCTACCGGCTAATCCGCGGTCGCGCGCCACTCTTGTTACTTTCAGTAAATTAATAGAAACTAAGTGTGACCAGCAATCGGTGGTGCGGCTGAGCGCTGTTTCCCTTATTCTGCGAGGCCTGTCGCGCCCTGTCGCGCCCGGGGCGGCCGGGTCCGTGGCCCGGTTCGGTGATGGCCGAGGGGTTTTGCCGATGCGCCAGAAATTGTGACGAAAATTTTCCTGATGTCCGTTTGAAACGGATACGGAAGTGATTATGGTGCCTTGAGCCACTCGCCGGTGAAATGCGCTGCCGGCCGCCCGCGGCACAGGTCGCGGGCGGGGACGAGGCTGAGCAGAGCAGAGGAGACAGTTGCATGGCTGATCGGGTGGTTGATGCCGCACCACTGCCACGGCATGAGGCATCGCTGGAGCCGGATGCCCTGGGCGTGGCTCAGGACGTGGTCATCGGCATGGCGACATCGGCACCTGCGGTTTCGGTGGGGCTGACGCTGGCCGCGCTAGCGGCCGCGACCGCCTACGGCAGCGTGGTGATCGTCCTCATCACCGCGATCCCGATGCTGATCATCGCCAACGCCTACCGCCGGCTGAACCTGTGGAACGCCAACTGCGGGGCCTCGTTCGAGTGGGTGGGCCGCGCGATCAGCCCCGATCTGGGCTTCATGACCGGCTGGCTGATGATCGCCGGCAACGTCGTCGCCACGGTCAGCGGCGTGGTCGTGCTCGGGCCTTCGGTGCTGTCCATCTTCAACGGCAACGCCAACGCGACCTGGCCGAACGTCATCATCAGCACCATCGTGGTCGTGGTCCTGCTGGCCATCGCGATCGCCGGCATCCGCCTGACCGCCCGCACCCAGGTCAGCCTGGCCATCGTCGAGTACGCGATCCTGATCGGGTTTTCCATCTTCGGGCTGGTCGCGGTGTTCAGCCACCGCCACGGCACCTACGCCGTCACCTCCGGCTGGTTCAGCCTGCACGGCATCGGCGGCAAGGGGAGCCCCGTGGCGGGATTCCTGCTGGCGGTCTTCGCCTTCACCGGCTGGGACGCGACCGTGTACGTCAACGAGGAGGTCAAGCACAAGCACCGCAACCCCGGCCGGGCCGCCGTGCTCGCCGTCGCCTGCCTGGCCGTGATCTACACCGTGTCAATCTTCGGCCTGCAGGGCGGGGTCTCACCGGCTCTGCTCCAGGCCCACTCCGCATCCGCGCTGGTCTACATCGCCGGGGCGCTGGCCGGCAGCGGCTGGGCCAAGGTGATGGCCTTCGCCCTGGCCCTGTCGGTGATCGGCACGACGGGCACCAGCATCGTGGTCATCGCCCGGATCGTGTACGGGATGGCCAGCCGCCGGACCCTGCCGGTGTTCCTCAGCAACGTCTCCCCCCGGTTCCGCACCCCCACGTCGGCCAGCGTCATCACCGGTGTGCTGCTCATCGTGATCGGCTGGATCTACCTCATCGCCACCACGGTGCAGAACGCCTTCACCTACCTGATCGACGACTCAGGCATTCTGTACATCTCCTTTTACGTGCTCACCGCGCTGGCGACCATCGTGTATTACCGGCGCCGGGTCATCGCCAACGCCTGGAACGCACTGATCCTCGGCGTGCTCCCCTTCGCCGCGGCCGTGTTCCTCACGTGGGTTCTGGTCAAATCAATGCTGTCCGCTCCCGCCGCGCAGAACTGGGCTCTGGCCGGCACCGCGGTGGTTGGCTTCCTGCTGCTTCTCTCGGCCCGCTTCATCCAGAAGTCGCCGTTCTTCAGCATTCCGCGGGAATCAGCCGTGCAAGCCTCCCACCGGGCCGACTCCCGGTCGCACTGACCGCGACGTCCAGCGGCAAGATTCGGCCACGGCCTGGTGACAGGCCGTGGCCGAATGCCGGTAAGCGACCAGCGCAGCTGATTTACCGCCGGCCAGCTGGTGCCGCCGCCCAGCCAGTGCCTACTTCCCCGTCGCGGCGCGGAACTTGGCCACCACGCTGGTCGGGACCCGGCCGCGGTCCTTGAGCTCGATGCCCTGGTCCTTGGCCCACTGCCGGATGTCCTTGGTGTCGATGTCGTTCGACGCGCTGCGGCGTCCCGCCCGGCCCGGTGGCCGCCCGGTGCCGCTGACGCGCCGGGCCGCGGTGACGTAGCGGCCCAGAGCGGCCCGCAGTTCCTCGGCGTGCTCGGCATTCAGGTCGATCTCGTAATCGGTGCCGTCCAGCCCGAACTGAACGCTGCCCTCTGCTTCGCTTCCATCGAGATCGTCGATGAAGAGGGTCTGTACTTTTTGCGCCATCGCGCACTCCATTCTGGCGATCGGTTAACGGCTCTGGACGATCGGCGCCCCGCGCCGTCCGTCGGGTTACCTGGCGGCACCGCCGGCCGGTTGGTTTCACCGGCTGGTGCAGTGGCCGCTGTCTGCCTAAACCCTGCTATCCCCGCTGAGTAACTCCATGGATACCGACGGGATTGATGCCGTGCCGTTCACTCTTGTAACAGTGAGAGGACCATACAAAAATTCCCCCCTGGATGGCGGTAACCTCGCCGATAACGCCGCACATGTGATCTGGATGACCGTTATTGAAGACATCCTAGAGACATCACCCGGGCGTTCATCACCGGGTTTCGAATGCTATCGGCAATTTCGGCTGAATACCCGGCGCCCGGCCGCGCCACCCCCGGCAGCACCAGGCGGCTTCCGGCGCGCGTAACCGGGCCCGTCGGGGGAAGCAGCACTGAATGGAACGGTCCCGTACTGAGCTGATCGGTATCTACCTCAACGACCACCTGGCGGGCGCCACCATCGGCGTCCAGCTGGCCCACCGCATCGCCCGCACTCACGACGGAGCCGCGGACCGGGTCACGGTGCAGCGGCTGGCGGGTGAGATCAACGCGGACCGCCAGGCTCTGCTGGAGATCATGGCCCTGCTCGGGGCGCCGGTACGGCACTACAAGACCACCCTGGCGTGGCTGGGGGAGCGGGCGGGACGGCTGAAGCTCAACGGGCGGCTGCGCACCCGGTCCCCGCTCAGCAACCTGGAGGAGCTGGAAATGCTCCGCCTGGGGGTGCTGGGCAAGGCCGCGGGCTGGCGGACCCTGCGTGAGCTGGCCGCTACCGACCCCCGGCTCAGCGCCGCCTGGCTGGACGAGCTGCTGGACCGGGCCCGCGCCCAGGCGGACCAGCTCGAAGAACTCCGCGTCCATGCCGCGGCGGTGCTGGCGTAGCCCCGCCCTCCGGTCTGGGCAGACTTGGGGGCAGTATTTGCCCCGAAGTCTGCCCAGCTACCGGGGGGCCGAGCGGGCGCGGGTCAGTTTGGCGGCGATCAGCATTACGGCCAGGGCCGGGACCGCGCCCGCCAGGAGCATCCCCGCCCGGGGCCCGGCGTGCTCGTCGACCAGGCCCAGCACGGGGCCGCCCACTGCGGCTCCGCCGATGAACACGAGCAGGTAGATGCCCATGACGCGGCCACGGATGCGGTCGTGTGCGGCCGCCTGCACGACCGAGTTGGTCGAAGTGAGCAGGAGCAGCGTGCAGGCGCCGATCGGGACCAGCAGCACGCCGTAGAACAGTTGCCCGGGGACCACCGCGGACACCACGTCCAGCCCGGCCAGCACGAGCCCGTACGCCAGCAGCACCCGCAGCCGGGGGCGCGGCAGCCGGGTGCTGACCAGTGCCCCGGCTACCGAGCCGGCCGCCACGGTCGCGCTGAGCAGGCCGTAGCCGCCCGGGCCGGAATGGAACACCGAGTGCGCGTAGGCGGCCAGGGTCACCGGCAAGTTGGCCGTGAACATGCCGAACACCCCGGCCAGCACGGTCGGCCAGAGCACGTGCGGCTCGGCCGCCGCGTACCACAGGCCGTCCCGGAGCTGGCCCGTGCCGCCGCTGTCCCACTCCACCGTGCGCAGCTCGGCGGGCCGCATCCGCAGCAGCGCGGCCAGCGGCGCACCGTAGGAGACCGCGTTGATGGCAAACGAGTAACCGGGTCCGACCGCGCTGATGAGGGCACCGCTGATGGCCGGCCCGATCAGCCCGCCGAGCTGGAACACCGATGAGTTGATGCTGATCGCATTGGACAGCTGGGCCGGCCCGACCATTTCGTTGGCGAAAGACTGCCGGACCGGGTTGTCGACCGCGGTGACCAGTCCCAGGGCGAAGGCGACCACGTACACCTGCCAGGGGGCGACCACGTGAGCCAGCGTCAGGGCGGCCAGCACGCCGGCGATGAGGGCCAGCGCGGACTGGGTGGCCAGCAGCACCGCGCGTTTCGGGTAGCGGTCCGCGATCAGGCCGCCGAACAGCCCGAACAGCAGCGTGGGCAGGAACTGCAGCGCGGTCGTGACCCCGACCGCGGTCGCGCTTCCGGTCAGGCTGAGCACCAGCCAGTCCTGGGCGATCCGCTGCACCCAGGTGCCGGTGTTCGAGAACAGCTGGCCGGTGGCGAACAACCGGAAATTCCGGCTGTGCAATGAGCTGAAGACGGAGCGGGGAGCTGGTTCGGAAAGGGGAGCCGGTGGGTGATGGGGTCTTGCGGTCGCAGTCACGAACATCCATATCGTCGTTCGTCCGTTACAGCTCCATCCTGGTCGGTCCCCTATCATTAAGAAAGTAAATTAGTCGAATTACTGTTATTGCCAAATGCAATGAAAGGTTCGCCGTGTACGACCCCGAGCAGCTCCGCACGTTCCTGGCCGTGGCCCAGTCGCTCAGCTTCACCCGGGCCGCGGCCAGCCTCGGCCTCGGGCAGCCGACCGTCAGCCAGCACGTCCGCAAGCTGGAGGACGCGGTGGGCCGGGCGCTGTTCGTGCGCGACACCCGCAGCGTCACGCTGACCGTGGACGGGGAGGCCATGGCGGGTTTCGCCCGCTCCATCCTGGCCGCGCACGAGCAGGCCGTGGGCTACTTCACCGGCTCGGGGCTCAGCGGGCGGATCCGGTTCGGCGTCACCGACGACCTGGCCCTGACCCCGGTGCCGAGCATCTTGCGCGACTTCCGTCAGCTGTACCCGCGGATCGATCTCGAGCTGACCGTCTCCCAGAGCGGCATGCTCCAGCGGCGGGTGGAGTCCGGTCACCTGGACGTGGCGTTCATCAAGCAGCCGCCGGGGGAGGGCCACGGCCGGCTGGTGCGGCGCGACCGGCTGGTGTGGGTAGCGGCGCCGGGTACCCGGCTGACCGCCGGGCAGCGGGTGGCCCTGGTCGTCTACCAGGCGCCCAGTATCAGCCGGTCCGCCGGCCTGCAGGCGCTGGAACGGGCCGGGCTGCCCTACCGGGTCACCTGCGCGGTCCGCGGCGTGCTCGGGGTGGTCGCCGCCGCCCGCGCGGGCCTCGGGGTGGCGATCTTCGCGCGCAGCCTGGTTCCCGACGGCCTGGTCGAGCTGCCCGCTTCGGCCGGCCTGCCGGACGTGGGTGAGATCGATCTGGTCCTGCTGACCAGCCCTCGTCCCGTCAGCCACCCCGCGGAGGCCCTGACCGCCGCCATCGCGGCCAGCGGCCAGCCCGGCGGCACCAGGAGCCCCCTCACCGCCCGGACCCGCTGACCAGAAAGAGCCTTCGGCCGTCGAGCCTTCGGCCGGCGAGCCTTCAGCCGGCGAGCCTTCAGCCGGCGATGACCGGGGACGGCCCGGCGGCCTGCAGAGCCCGGTCCACGGCGCGGCGTACCTCATCGATGGTGACCGCGGCCAGCGCGGGGTCCAGGCGGACGGCGTGGGGATCGCCGCGATAGCCGGGATCACCGGCCCACAGGACCTGGTGCCGCGGGTGCCGCGGCGGCCCCCACTCGGCCGGCGGTACCGGCCCGAACAGCGTCACCGACGGACGCCCGAACGCCGACGCCAGGTGGGACAGGCCCGTGTCACCGCAGACCACCAGCCGGGCCGAGGCGGTCAGCTCGGTCAGCTCGGTCAGCGAGGTCTGGCCGGCCAGCACGCAGCCCGCCGGCAGGCCGGCCAGCCAGGCGACCTGGAGGGCCAGGTCCCGTTCGGCGGCTGATCCGGTGATCCGGACATCGTGGCCGCGGTCGGCGAGCCAGCCGGCCACGGCCGCGAACCGCTCCGGGGGCCAGCGGCGGCCCGGCGCGGCCGCCCCCGGGTGCACGATCGTGATCACCTGGCCCGGCTCTGCGGGCGGAACCAGCAACAGGTCGGCCGGGTCGGCGGGGAGGCCGGACTCGGTGCACAGCCGGCACCAGCGGGCCACCTCGTGCTCGCCGGCCCGCCACACCGGCCCGCGGTAGCCCGGCGCGTGCTCGCCGCCGAACACCACCAGGCGCTCCGGCGCCAGCGCGGCGACCAGCTCATGGCTGGCTGGCCCGCGCCCGTGCAGGTCGATGCCGACCTCGGGCGGCGGCCCGGTCCACGGCACCGGCTCCAGTTCGCCGGTGGGCAGCAGCTGGTCGATGGCCCCGGTCAGCGGGACCAGCGGGGCCAGCGCGGCCGGCGCCGCGAGCACGACGCGATGACCGGGGAACGCGCGGTGCACCGCGCGGTAGACGGGCACGCCGGTCAGGAAGTCTCCCAGGCCCAGGGCACGCAGCAACAGCACGCGCCGGGTACCGGTGACCCCGGCGGCCACGGCTACCGCAGGCTCGCTTCGTCCACGCTGGCCGCGGCCAGCCGGGTGGTCGAACGCCCCTTCAGGTAGGGAACGGTGACCGCGACACCGCCCCAGGTTTCCAGCAGCGCGGCCTCCGGCAGTTCCCGGCCGTCGTAGTCGCCGCCTTTGACCCAGATGTCCGGCCGCAGCTGGTCCAGCACCGAGCAGGGTGTGTCCTCCTCGAACACCATGACCGCGTCCACCGCACCCAGGGCGGCCAGCACCGCGGTCCGGTCCGCGGCGTGGTTGAACGGCCGGCGGTCGCCCTTGAGCCGTCGCACCGACGCGTCGGAGTTGAGGCACACGATCAGGCCGCTGCCCAGCGACCGGGCCGTCTCCAGCAGGCTGACGTGCCCGGCGTGCAGCAGATCGAAGCAGCCGCCGGTGGCCACCACGGTCCCGCCCGCCGCCCGCACCCGCCTGGCCACCTCCAGGCCGCTCCCGGCCTGCGTCCCCGTCCCGGCTCGCGTCCCCGTCCCGGAGGCCTCTACGGGACTCTGCCCGGAGGTGCTGAAGCGCGCCACGCCCCCGTCCGCCAGGTAGGCCGACGCCGACGCGACGGCCGAAGTCACCGCCTCCGACGTCAGCGCCCCCCGGCGGAGGGCTACCGCGGCGGTGGCGGCGAAGCGGTCCCCGGCCCCGCACGGGTCGGTGACGGCCAGCGGCTGGGCCGGGATGACCAGCGGACCTGTCGCTCCCTGAACCAGCAGGGCGCCGCCTTCACCGAGGGTGACGGCGACCGCGTCCGCGGACCACCGCTGGCCCAGTTCGCGGGCGGCCGCGGCCGCGGACGGCAGGGCGGGCGGGCCGGTCACTCCGGTCACTCCTGCCGCCTCGGCGTAGTTGGGCGTGACCAGGCGGGCCCGCGGCACCGGGGACGCGCCCCGTGGATGCGGGTCCCACACCAGCGGCACCCGTACCGCCTGCTGCTCCAGGGCCGCCCGGATGCCCGGGTCCGCGGTGACGCCGCGCCCGTAGTCGGACACCAGCACCGTTCCGGCGGTGGCGATCGCGGCCAGCGCCTCATCCGTGGCCGCTCCGGCCTCACCACCGCCGCGGTCCGCCCGGAGCAGCGTCCGGCCGGACGCCCGGAACCGGGTCTTCTCCGGCAGCGAACCGTGCAGGGGGAGCCGGACCACGGTCACCGTGGACGCCAGCAACCGCAGGACCGTCTGGCTGGCTTCGTCGTCGCCCAGCGGGGCCACCAGCACCACCGGTACTCCGTCCCGGGCCGCCATCAGGGCGGCCAGGGCCGCGCCGCCCGGGCGGCAGGCCGCCACCTGGTCCTCCAGCACCGGGACCGGGGCGTCCGGGCACAGCCGCCGGACCTGGCCATCGACGTCCCGGTCGAGCAGGGCGTCGCCCACGACGACCAGCGGGCCCGGGCCACCGGGCGGCTTCACGGTGTTCACGGTATTCACGGGCCGGTCATCTCCGCGATCTCGGTGTCCAGCGCGTCGCACAGGGCATGAATCGCCACCAGGTGCACCTCCTGCACGATCGAGGTGTCCGCACCGGCCACGCACAGCGCCTCGTCGGCCGACCCGGCCAGCGGGTTCGGCGCCGGCCCGGTCATGGCCCACACGGTCAGGCCCAGCGACCGGGCGCGTTCCGCCGCGGCCAGCACGTTCTCGCTGCGGCCGCTGGTGGACAGCACCAGCAGGGTGTCACCGTCCCGGCCGTGCGCCGCGACCTGCCGGGCGTAGGCCTCACTGGCGCCGTAGTCGTTGCCGATGGCGGTCAGGCTGGAGGTCTCCGCGTGCAGCGCGATGGCCGACAGGGGCGGCCGCTCGGCCAGGTACCGGCCCACCAGCTCGGCGGTGAGGTGCTGGGCCTCGGCCGCGCTGCCCCCGTTCCCGGCGACCAGCAGCCGCTGGCCCGCCAGCA
>DASWVA010000671.1:0-5820 GCA_036401415.1 Streptosporangiaceae bacterium | reverse complement strand
TCCGGCCGGGCCACCGCCCCCTACACGGCCAGCCAGGGCACGGCCATGGGCCGCCGTGGCCGGGTGCGGATCACCCGCGGCGCCGACGGCACGATCTGGGTCGGCGGTGGCACCGTGACCTGCCTGCGCGGCACCGTCGAGCTGTAACCCCACAGCCGGTGTGCCAGCCTCGAACCGTCCGCCAGCGCGCTGACCCGCCCGCCGCGCTAACCCACCGCGTACGGGGGGCGCTGGAACGCAATCTGGACCTCGGCGTCCCCGAACCCCACCGACCGGTAGAGCCGGATGGCGTCTGCGGCCGGGTCAGCCACGATGACCAGCTTGCGCGCGGCCAGGGTCCGGCGGGCCCACTGGCCCGCCTGCCACACCAGCGTGCCGGCCAGCCCGGTCCGCCGCCAGTCCGGATCGGTCTCCACGTTCTGGTAGCGGGCCACCCCGCTGCCGTCGGAGAAGATCCCGAGCTGGGCGGCCAGCCGCCCGCGGGTGAATGCTCCGAACCAGGCGCCGTGCCCGTGCTCGGCCGCCCGGCGTGCGTCGGCCGTCCGCTGCTGGTAGAACGCCCGGGGGGTGGTGGCTCCGCTGCTGTCGTCGGCCGCCAGCCGCAGTTCCAGCGACTGCTGCCAGTCGGCCTCGCCCGCCAGCGGCCGGAAGTGCGCCGCCTGGTTGACGTGGTCCGGGGCCTGCACCGCGGGTGCGGTGAGCACGGTGGTCCGCTCAAGGCGCAGGCCGGCTTCGGGCAGCCCCGACCGCTCAGCCGCACCGGGGTGGGCGGCGTCCACGCCGAACGCCACGTGTCCGGCCCCCGGGAACACCTCGGCGAACCGGGCCAGCCAGCCCGCGGCCTCCCGCGGCTGCGGCGCCGTGGCCAGCAGGATGAAGTTTCCCCAGTAGAAGGCCGGATTCTGCGGGCTGCGCACCACCAGGTGGTCGGGGTAGTCGGTGACCTCGCTGCCTTCCATCCGCCGGACCATCAGATCCGTCCGGTAGCCGAGCGAGGTGACCTTCACCCCGGCAGCTTAATCGCGCGCGCTGCGCGGTCCCGGCGGCACGGTGCTCACCGCTGCGGACGCCGCGGCGCCGCCGAAGTGATCACGTACACCTGATCGGACTGCGGCGGGGGCGGCAGCGGCTCCTGTTCCTGAGCGGGCACCCCGGGCTGAGCGGACGGCGGCGTCGAGACCTGCGACGGGCGCGGCCGGCCCGGACCGGGCCGCTCCCCGCGGGACTGTCCTTCGGGCTCCCGGTCGCCGCGTCCGTTGCCCGGGTCGTGGCGGTCGCCGCCGTCCGCGCGCCGTCCGTGGCTGGTGTCGCGGCCGGCCGGCCCGGCCCCCTCGGTGGCCGCCTTCATCGCGTCGGCCAGCCGGTGCCAGCGGTCCTCCCACTCGGATACGTTGCCGTGGCAGGCGCGGGCGTAGGCCATGGTCACCGGCAGGGTCGGCAGGTTCAGGCCGCCGGCCGCCGACGCGAGCGTCTTCATCGTGTAGTGCGACAGCTCAGCCATCTCCGGGTACCCCAGCCCGGCTTGACCGCGCAGGACACGCAAGTCGCGAGCGAACTCCTCAAGTTGCTGCTCCGGGGTCGCGGGCCGGGTCCTGGGCTCCGGCTCCTGGCGCAGAGCCAACGCCGCACCCGGCTTGACCGGCTGATCGAGCCCGGGCCCGCGCCGTCCATAGCCACCCGAGGGGGGAGCGTTCCCGGCGGACCGGTGGTGGTGATCGTCTGCGCGCGCCGGCTCGGCCCCGCCCGGCCCGTACTGCCTCACCGGCCCGCCTGGCCGCCGCCCGCCGGGGCGGGCACGTTCGCGATAAACGTCCTCAGCGAAAGCACGGCCCCGTTGAGCACGGTCCCCGCCGTGATAGTGAGCCCCGTCCCGGTATACGCCCGCTCCGCCGTCAGGCGTGTATGGTCCCGGCGCTGAGCCGCCATCGTAGGGACCTGGGGCGCCGTCCTGATATCCGCCCGGCGGGTAAGGGCCCTCCGCGGGATGAAACTGCCGCCCGTACCCGCCCCTGGTCTGTCCCACGTCCGGATTCCCGGCGCCGGGGTAGCGGGTCTCGGGGTAGGGGGAGTCGGGATAGGCGGACTCGGAATGGCCGTCCCCGTAAACGGTCCGCGGGTAATCAGCGTCCGGGTGCCCGCCCTCGGCGTATCGCTGCTGCGGGTGGGAGCCGCCCGGATACTGTCCTTCGGCATACTGGCCGCCGGGGTACGGCCCGTCCCGGTAGCGTCCCTCTGGGCGCGGCCCGTCACGGTAGCCCGCGTCCCGATAGCCGTGGTCCGCATGTCCCGCTTCCGTGGAGCCCGCGTCCGCATATCCGGCGTCCGGATATCCCGCGTCTGTATATCCGGCGTCTGTATATCCGGCGTCTGTGTGGCCCCCGCCCGGGTGACTGCGGCCGGGGTATCCCGGGCCGCCACCGCCGGGGCGAGCGCGGCCTCCTGGGTAAGAATCTGCTGGGTAAGGCCCCGCCGGACGCCTCGACCGAGCCGGATCTATCGAACCCGGCGGCCCCATCGGCCTCTGGCCGTCCATCGGCCGCACCGGGCCCATTGGCCCCGGCCCACCCAGCGATCCCGGTCCCACCGGCCCGGCCGGCGACACCCGGCGCATCGGCCCAGTCTGGCTCCACCGGCGCCCCGGCGATGCCCCCAGGGCGCCGCTTCCGCCCGGCCCACCGGGCCCGTCAGGCACGCGAGTCTCAGGCGCACCCGGGCCGCCGGGGACACCCGGGTCGCCGGGGACACCCGGTGCACGGCCGACGCCAGGTCCAGCCGGCCCCCCGCGACCACGCGCCCCACCGGCCATGCCCGGAGATCCAGGTACGCCGGGACCGTTGGCGCGGCGACGCCCGCCGACCCGGTTAGGAGCACCGAACCCAGCCGCCCCGGAGTAACCGCCTGCCCCTTCAGGACCTGCAGTCCCAGCGGGCATCCCAGCCCCGCCAGGTGCCCCGGTTCCGTAGGACGCTCCGGGGCCACCAGGACCGCCAGGCCGCCCGGGATAGCCCGGACGCCCGGGGTAGCCCGGACGCCGGCCCCCGGACCTTCCAGGCCGACCTGAGTCCTGAGGCCCGGCCGGCCCCGGAGGCCGACCTGAGTCCTGAGGCACACGCGGACCTGGCCCCCGGGGCACGCCAGGCTCCCTGGGCACGCCAAAGTCCTGCTGGCCGCCCGGCCTGCCGGACCCGCCCGGCCTGCCGGACCCGTTCGGCCTGCCAGACCCACCCGGCCTGCCGGGGCCACCGGACCCACCGGGACCACCGGCCATGGTCGGCGGGATTCGCCGGCCGGCCTGGTACTGGGCACCGCTGGCGGCGGGATACGGCCGCGGCCGGGCGGCCCGGGGCCCGGTGGGCGCACCGTCGTAGCGGCCCGGAAACTCCGCCGGATAGCCCTCTGCCGGGTAACCGTCTGCTGGGTAACCGTCTGCCGGGTAACCATCCGCCGGATATTGCTCCGCGGGATATCGCTCCGCGGGATATCCGTCCGCCGGGTAACCATGAGGGGGGGCCGCCGGGTAGCCATCTGGCCCGGGGCCGGGCCCGGGGCCGGGGCCGTCATAAGGCCCGGCCCAGTCCGAATCTGACCAGCCCGGGTCGGGCCACTCGGCCCGCAGGGGCACGCCGTCGGGTGCGGGACGACCCTCAACTCCATACCTGTCACGGTTGGGTCCGGCGTCACCACGTTCCACCCGGGCACCTCCTGAAGACTCCGAAGCAGACGCGCCCGCCCTACGCGACAGTACATCCAGTAAAAGGTGTAGGGCGGGCAGAATGTCCAGTCGGCGAGGAAAGCGTATTTTCACCTTTGGCCAGAGCTTGGAAATTCTGGGATTCAGCCCGCCTCGCCTGCGCCAAGTGTCCCACCCGGCCGGTGACCCATCCGCGATCCCGGCGACCTAGCCGCGCCTCACCTGGGTCACAAACTGGCCGGTGCGGTCCGCCGCCGGCGGAGTTACCCTCCAAGAGAGGCACGAACGTCACGTTCGGCCCCCGGCGCGACGCCCGCATCGGCGTCGCGCCCGCCGTTGCGGAACCTCGCGGAGCGGCCATGGTGGCCTTCATCATCTGGCTGGTGCTGGCGGTCGTGCTCGCGGCCGCCGAGCTGATGACTGTGACGCTGACCCTCGGCCTGATCGCGGTGGCCGCTGCGGCCGCGGCCACCATCGCGGGTGTCGGGTTGCCGGTGCCGGTGCAGATCCTCACCTTCGTGGTCGCCGCCGGGGCCGGGCTCGGCCTGGTCCGGCCCATCGCCAAACGCCACCTCAGGCAGCCGCCGCCGCTGCGCACCGGGACCGCCGCGCTGGTCGGCCGGTCCGCTGTGGTGCTCCAGGAGACCAACGGGCACACCGGCCGGGTCCGTATCGGTGGTGAGGAGTGGTCGTCGCGCTCCTATGACGAAACCCTCGTGATCCCCGCGGGGGCCACCGTCGACGTCATCCAGATCGAGGGTGCGACCGCCCTCGTCTACCCAAGGGAGTGATCATGGCCCTCGCAGACCTCCTGATCGGCATCGTGGTCGTCGTCCTGCTCATCCTGGTGGTGGTCCGGTCGGTGCGCGTCGTGCCGCAGGCCCGGGCCCGCAACGTGGAGCGCTTCGGCCGCTACCGCAAGACGCTCGAGCCGGGGATGAACTTCATCATCCCGTTCGTGGACCGGGTCAAGCCGGCTATCGACCTGCGCGAGCAGGTGGTCTCGTTCAAGGGCCAGCCGGTGATCACCGAGGACAACCTTGTCGTGCTCATCGACACCGTGTTGTTCTTCCAGGTCACCGACCCGCGGGCCGCCGACTACGAAATCGTCGACTACATCGGGGCCATCGAGCAGATCACCGCGACCATGCTGCGCAGCGTCATCGGCTCGATGGACCTGGAGGAATCACTCACCTCACGCGACAAGATCAACAACATGCTGCGCGGGGTCCTCGACGATGCGTCCGGGAAGTGGGGTATCCGGGTCACCCGGGTCGAGATCAAGGCCATCGATCCGCCTCGCAGTGTGGTCGACGCGATGGAGAAGCAGATGCGGGCCGAGCGGGAGAAGCGCGCGGCGATCCTCAACGCCGAAGGTCTCAAGCAGTCGAAGATTCTCACCGCGGAGGGGGAGAAGCAGAGCAGCATCCTCCGCGCCGAGGGGGAGAAGCAGAGTGCCATCCTCAAGGCCGAGGGCCAGGCCCGGGCCATCGGCACGGTGTTCCAGGCCGTGCACCGCAACGACGCCGACCCCAAGCTGCTGGCCTGGCAGTACCTGCAGACGCTCCCGCAGCTGGCTCAGGGGCAGGGCAGCACCATGTGGGTCATCCCGAGCGAGGTGACGTCCGCGCTCAAGTCGATCAGTTCGGCGTTCGGCGGTGGCCAGGAGCCAGCTGGCGCACCGTCCCCGCTGCCGCGGGAAGCTGACCCGGCTCCGGACACCGCTCCGGCCGCCATCAGCGGGGCCGCCCCGGTAACGGAGCCGCGGAACGGAGTGCGGGCGCCCGGCCCGGTACCGGCCACCGGCAGTGCGCTTCCGCCCCCGCTAACGCCCTAGCAGCAGCCAGACGAGGGCCGCAATGATCAGCACCATGATGGCCGCGGTGATCACCCAGGCCGCAGTCCGCCGGCGCGGCGCCGGGGCGGTGTGCGGCCTGGGGCTGGCCGCCGAGGTGGCCGTCGGCGTTCCCGGGGCGGTGACCGCGGTGTGGCCGAAGCCGTGACCGGCTGGCACCAGCGGCTCGGAGGCGGGCGCGCGGAACTCCTCCGGCTTCGGGACGGGTGCGAGGAACTCCTCTGGCAGCCGGTACGACGGCGGGGGGGCCGATGCGGGCGCTGACGGCCCGTAC
>DASWVA010000670.1:0-4132 GCA_036401415.1 Streptosporangiaceae bacterium | reverse complement strand
CATCGAGATGGTCGGCGACACGCCCGTCACATGGCTGGTGACCACCCACCGGCACGGGGACCACTGGCAGGCGCTGCAGGCGGTACACGGCGCGGTCGGCGGCGCGGTGGTGGCCCAGACCGAGGACGCCCCCGGGCTGCCAGTCCCCGTCGATGATGACATCTCCGACGGCGACATCCTGCGGTTCGGCGACGCCGCGGTGTCCGTGATCCACCTGCGCGGGCACACCCCGGGCAGCGTTGCTCTGCTCTACGACGCCGAGGGCCGGATCTCCGGCGCGCCGCACCTGTTCACCGGCGACTCGCTGTTTCCGGGCGGCCCGGGCAAGACCAGCCGCCCGGAGGACTTCACTTCGCTGATGAACGATCTGCAGGAGCGGGTGTTCGGCCGCCTGCCCGACGCGACCTGGGTCTATCCCGGCCACGGCGCCGACACCACCCTCGGCACCGAGCGGCCGCACCTTCAGGAGTGGCGCGCCCGGGGCTGGTAGTCCTCCTGCCGGCGATGAGCCCGGCCAGATTACGATGCGGGCCGGGCCGCGCCAGCAACCCGGCTCCGGAAGCAGCACACCGGCCGGGGCCGCCGCGTAAGCGGGACGCGGCGGACCCGGCCGGGCCTACCGGGCGCAACGAGCCGGCCGCAACGAGCCGGCCGAAGCGGGCGGTAAGTCTTCCCGGACCCGGCCCGGGCAGCCACAGCTGCGCCGGATGACCAGTTCAGTCGGGAGGGTCTCGGCGTGCGGCGGCTCGGTGCTGCCCTCGATGCGCCCCATCAGCCGGGCGGCGGCCCGGACCCCCAGCTCACGGACGGGCTGGCCCACCGTGGTCAGGGCGGGTTCGACGACCCGGCCCGGGTAGATGTTGTCGAAGCCGGCCACGGCCACGTCGCCGGGGACGTCCAGGCCGGATCGCTGCAGCTCGCGCATGACGCCGATCGCCATCTGGTCGTTGGCGCAGGCCACGGCCTCGGGGATGGCCTCGCGGCCGAGCAGTACGCGAGCCGCGGTCCGCCCGCTGGCCTCGGAGAAGTCACCACCGGGGACCACGTCGACCGTGCCGCCGGGCACGCCGCGCACGGCCGTGGCGAACGCGGCCAGGCGTTCCATCGCGTCGGGGGCGTCACGAGGGCCGCCGACGAACCCCAGCCGGCGGTAGCCGTGGACGGTGGTCAGGTGGGTGGCCAGGGCCCGCATGCCCGCCGGGTTGTCCACCCGGACCACGTCGAGCGCCGCCTCACCGGCCGGGGCCGCGATGACCACGACCGGCAGCCGCCGGGCCAGCGCCCGCAGCTGGGCCGGCGCGAGCGCCTCTTCCACCACCAGCAGGCCGTCGACCTTGCCGGACAGGGCACGGATGCGGTGGTGGAACTGCTCGCCGGCCCGGCCGAACGACAGCAGCAGCGAAGTACCGGTGCCGCGCAGCACCGCCTCCACCGCGTGCACGACCACATCCACGAACAGCAGGCCGTCGCGCTCGATGCCGCTCTCGTCGACGCCGCGTTCCAGGCCGACCAGGCCGATGATGTCCTTGCGGCGCCGGGACAGCCCCTGAGCCGAGGCGTCCGGGACGAAGCCGACCTCCTCGATCACGGCCAGCACGCGATCCCGGGTCACCGGCCGCACCAGGTCCGAACTGCGCATCACCCGGGACACCGTGGCCGTCGAGACGCCGGCCAGGCGGGCCACGTCATACACGGTGGGCATATAGGGTTCCTCGTTGTAACCGGTTACATCCTGTGCTGGAATGTGACACTAGAAGGGCGCGTGAGCGGTGTCAATCCCGCGTGGGAACCGAACCCGACGAGGAGAACCGATGAGCCAGGGGCACGACGCCTTTCCGGACGGCTTTACCTGGGGCGTCTCCACAGCCGCCTACCAGATCGAGGGGGCGGTCGCGCAGGATGGCCGGGGCCCGTCGATATGGGACACGTTCAGCCACCAGCCCGGCCGGACCACTAACGGTGACACCGGGGACATCGCCTGCGACGCCTACCACCGGATGGACGAGGATCTCGGGCTGCTGACCCGGCTCGGGGTGACGGGCTACCGGTTCTCGATCGCCTGGCCACGGATTCAGCCAGACGGCCGGGGGGCCCCGAACCAGGCGGGCCTGGACTACTACCGCCGGCTGGTGGATCAGTTGCTGGCCCGCGGCATCACGCCGCTGGTGACCCTGTACCACTGGGATCTGCCCCAGCCGCTGCAGGACAAGGGCGGCTGGGCGACCCGGGACACCGCTGACCTGTTCGCTGACTACGCCGCCACCGTGGCCGGCGCCCTCGGGGACCGGGTCACGCGCTGGATCACGCTGAATGAGCCCTGGGTGGCCTCCAGCATGGGCTACCGCAGCGCCGAGCACGCGCCCGGCATCGCCGATCCCCGCCAGTACGTGGCCGCCGTGCACCACCTGCTGCTGGCCCACGGCAAGGCCGTGGCGGCGATCCGGCCGGCCGCGGCGTCCCCCGCCGAGGTGGGCATCACCCTGAACATGGCCCCGGTCTACCCGGCCGACCCGGCCAGCCACGCGGACCGGGAACTGGCCGCCGACATCGACGCCGATCTCAACGGGGTGTTCCTGGACCCGCTGACCCGCGGCCGCTATCCGGCCCGGCTGGGCGAGGGCCAGGCCCCCGGGCCGCAGCTCATCCGGGACGGCGACTTCGGGGTTATCCAGGCCCCGGTCGATTTCCTGGGCGTGAACTACTACGCGCCGCACATCGTCGCCGTGCGCGAGGACGGGATCTTCCGCCGGGGAGATGACCTGATGCCGGGGCGGCCGGACGCGGCATTCGTCCGGCCCGACCACCTGCCGGTCACCGCCATGGGCTGGCTGGTGGACCCCAACGGCCTGTACGACCTGCTGATCCGGGTGCACGACGACGCGCCGGGCCTGCCCCTGTACATCACCGAGAACGGGGCGGCGTGTCACGACTACGTCGACCCGGACGGCGCCGTGGAAGACCCGGAGCGCATCGCCTACCTGCATGGCCACCTGGACGCGGCCCGGCGCGCGATCGCGGACGGGGTGCCGCTGCGCGGCTATTTCGCCTGGTCGCTGATGGACAACTTCGAGTGGGCCCACGGGTACTCCAAGCGGTTCGGCCTGGTGTTCGTGGACTACGGCACCCAGCGGCGCATTCCCAAGCGCAGCGCGGCCTGGTACGCGGAGGTGGCCCGCACGAACTCACTGCCCGCCCGCGGCCAGGGCGTCAGCGGGCTCCGGTCAGAGGCTGCGGAGAACCGCTGACCTCGCGGTAGATGGCCAGCGCGGCTTCGACGGCGGAACCGGGGGACGGCAGCGTGCGGGCCCGGTCCCGGGCCGCGCCGGCCAGCCGCCCGGCCAGCGCCTCATCGGCCAGGACCCGGTGCACCGCCGCGGCCAGCGCGTCCGGGTCGTCCGGGGGAATCAGCAGGGCAGCATCCGCCCCGGTGAGGTCGGGGGTGCCGCCCGCCCGGGTGGCCACGATGGGGCGGCCGGCCCGCAGCGCCTCCTGCAGAATGAGCGGTTGGCCTTCCCACCGGCTGGGCAGCACGAACAGGTCGGCCGCGGCCAGCAGCGACGGCACGTCGTCGCGCTGGCCGAGCAGGACCACCGACGGGCCCAGCGGAGCGGCGGCCGCGGCCAGTTCGGCCTGCAGTGGGCCCGCGCCCGCGATGGCCAGCAGCGGGACCGGGCTCAGGTCCTGCCAGCTCCGGGCGGCCTCGACCAGCGTGCCGAACCCCTTCTGCGGGGCCAGCCGCCCGGCGGCCAGGATCAGCGGCCGGCCCTGGGTGCCGAGTTCCTGCCGGGCCGCGTCCGGGGAGGCCGGGACGTCCGGGGCGGTGACGGTCACCGGGGCGGGCGGCGGGACCAGGGCGCGGCGGACGTCACGGGCTCCGGCCCGGCGCATCCGGTCCTCCAGGTCGCGTGACACGCACAGCACCACGGCCGCGCTCCGGGCCACCAGAAACTCCAGGCCCTGGTAGATGGTGGCCCCGGCCGACGGCGGCGCGTTGTGCACCGTGACCACGAGCGGCAGCGCCGCGCGCGCGGGGCGGAGGGCGAGCGTGAGCGCCAGCGCGGCCAGCGCGCCAGCCCGCAGGCCGTGCGCGTGCACCACGTCCGGCCGGCTCCGGTTCAGGATCTGGCGCAGC
>DASWVA010000669.1:0-7101 GCA_036401415.1 Streptosporangiaceae bacterium | reverse complement strand
GTCGGTCATCGCCAGCGTGCCGGCCGACCCGGCCGTGGTGGTGGCCACCCCGGGTGCGGAACCGGTCACCGCGGCCATCCGCACCGCCGGGGGAAAGGCCAGCTGCTCACGTTCGGCCAGTTCCCGCTGGGCGTAACCGGCCGGGTCCCAGCGGATCAGCGCCTGCACGGCCGGGATCGACGGGTCAGCGTGGACGAGCACGGTCGAACCGGGCCGGGCCAGCGCGGCCGCGTTCAGCCACTTGCGCAGGGCTTCCTCGGCCGCCCGCAGGCTGGGCCGCCCGAGCAGGGCCCAGCCGTCCAGTAGCAGCGCGCCCGCGTAGCCCGCGGCCGCGACCGGTTCCGCACCCGGGGTGGCCACCACCACGGCCGGGTCGGCCGGCACGCTGGCGATGACCGACTGGCCGCCGGAGAACCGCACCGGCACGGACGGGAACGCCCGGCCGAGCTCCTCCGCGGTGCGCGCCGCCCCGGTCACCATGGCCCGCACGTGCGTGAAACCGCACCGCGGGCAGCTCCAGCTGGCGGCGACCGCACCGCACCACCGGCAGTGCGGGATCTGCCGGGCCGCGGCGATCTCCAGCTGACCCGGGCACACCGTGCAGCGGGCCTGGGTGCGGCAGCGGCCGCAGGCGATCGCGGCCAGGTAACCGCGCCGCGGCACCTGGACCAGCACCGGCCCGTGGGCCAGCGCCGCCCGGGCCGTGCGCAGGGCCAGGCTGGGCAGCCGGGCGCTCAGCGCGGCCGCGTCCCGGGCCAGCTCATCCTCCTCGGCCGCGGCCCGGATCCGGGGCGCGGTGGCGCGCAGCACGCCGTGGTCCGGCGCCAGCGCGCGGGCCCAGCCCGCCGCGACCAGCTGGGTCACCTCGGTGGTCCGGCTGAACCCGCCGATCAGCGCGGCCGCGCCCTGCCGGTGCGCGCGCAGGGCGAGCACCTCACGGGCGTGCGGGTACGGGGCGCGGCGTTCGGAGTGCAGGTCGTCGCCGTCGTCCCAGAGCACGACCAGTCCCAGGTCGTGCACGGGCGCGAACATCGCGGCCCGGGTACCCGCGCAGACGCGTACCGAGCCGCGCAGCACGGCCAGCCAGCGCCGGTACCGTTCGGACGGCCCCAGGTCGGCGCTCAGGCCCACGTGCCGGCCCGGGCCGAGCCGGCCGGTCAGCGCGGCGTCTACCCGGGCCAGGTCCTTGACGTCGGGCACCACGATGACCGAGCCCCGGCCGGTGGCGGCCGCCGCCGCCGCGGCCCGCGCGATCTCTTCCGGCCACTCCGGGCCGGGCAGGGCGGACCAGGCCGCCCGCGGACCGCGTCCTTCGGCCACCCCGGTCAGGAAGGCCTCGCCCGCCGGGTACCGCGCCCAGGAGCCGGGCGCGGGCCGTTCCGGTGGCGCCGCGGCGGGTGGCGACGGCTTGGCTTCGGTGCCGGCATGCCGGGGTGGCACGGCCAGCCGCAGCACGTCGGCCAGGGTGCCCGCGTACCGGTCGGCGACGGCCCGGGCCAGCCCGGCCACCTCTGGGGTCAGCACCGGCTCAGCCGAGACCACCCGGTCCAGGTAGGACAGCCGGCCCTGGTGCTCGCTGCCGGCGGCCCGCCCGAGTATGTACCCGTCCACCAGCTGGCCGGAGAATCGGACCCGCACCCGGCAGCCGGGCACCACATCGGCGGCCATCCGCTCGGGCACCAGGTAGTCAAAGGGCCGGTCCAGGTGAGCCAGCGGGATGTCCACCGCGACCTTGGCCACCGGCAGGACCGCGGCCGGGGCCGTGTCCCGGACCTTGCGCCCGGCCCGCGGGCCCGGCCGGCGCCGGACCGCCGCGGGGGGCGAGTCGCCGGTCGGGGTCACGATCCCGTTTATATAAGACGCGGGGAGGTCATCCGGGGACGGCCAGCCCGGGTCCGGGTGATCCCGGGGGCCGTCGCCCGGGCGGGTCAGATCGCCAGCGCCTGGGCGCGGCGGTTGACCTCGGTGCCGCGGTTCCTGGCGATCGCGTGAATGGGTGTGCCGGGCAGCGTGTCATCCTCGGTGAACAGCCAGCGCAGGGCCCCGGCATCGTCGAACCCGCAGTCCAGCAGCAGCGTCAGCGTGCCGGGCAGGCCCTTGACGACCTGCCCGCCGTCCAGGAAGGCGGCGGGCACGCTGAGTACGCCGTCCGGGCGGGTCGCGGCGAGCAGCTTGCGCTCGCGGAGCAGTTGCCGCACACGGCTGGGGGGAACGCGGAGACGGGCGGCGACGTCTGGCAGCGAAAGCCAGTCACCCACGAGGGCGTCGTCCGCGGCATTGATCTGGGCCACGCATCCAATCTGCCACGGGCCGGCCACTGCGAAACACCCCGCCCGGCACATTTCGCGTGACGGGACCGCTAGATCTGCCGGAATCGCTCCTGGAAACGAGGATCTTGTTCCCACCAGGGACGCTCCGGGTCGTCGCTCTCGCGATCATCGGCAACCCCCGCGGCATCCGGGGCGGAGCTGGCGCCGGAGGGTGGGGCGAGGGCGCCGGAGGGTGCTGCCGGGGCGCTGGAGGCCGGGGCGGAGCGGCCCTCGGCGGCGATGGCGGCGGCCTTGCGGGCCGCGCGGGCCGCGTCCCGGGCGGCCTGCCTGGCGTCCAGCTCGGCGTCGATCTCGGCCGCCTCGGTTTCGTCCTCGCGGATGAACTGGATGAGCTGGGCGATCAGGAACGGCAGGCCCACCAGGTCGCCGAAGATCCACAGCGTGCCGCCGCCCAGGATCTGGTCGGTCCCCAGGCTGACACCCCACGGCCGGGCCAGGGCGTGGTAGTAACTACCGCCGATGAGGCTCGGGTCGGCGATCACGGCCAGGCCGAGGAAGGCGTCGCCCACCACCTCCGCCCCGGTGATCCAGAGCGAGACGCCGTAGGAGTAGGCCTTGGGCACCGGGTCGACCCGCAGCAGCGTCCAGAAGAACACGAACCCGGGCGTCATCAGGGCCAGGAAGGTCAGCTCGCGGACCGTCACGCTGGTGAATGCGGCCGTGTACCAGCTGGTGAAGTACATGGCGAACGGCACCGCGACCAGCGCCAGCGTGGTGATGGCCGGGAACGTCAGCACCCGGGCGGCCCGGCTGTGGATGGCCCGGCCGAGCCGCTGGCCGGCTCGCGGGAACACCGCGATGAACAGCGACAGCGGCCGCCCCAGGACCAGGAACAACGGGGCCAGCAGGAGCAGCAGGATGGTCTGGAACGCCCGCATGAAGAACAGAACGCCCGCGTAGGCCCCGAACGAGGCCATGGTGGCGATGGCCACGACGGCCAGCCCCAGGCCGAAGTTGACCACCCGGGCCCACGGCCACGGCCCGCCGGGCCCGCTGCGGAGCCGGTACGCGCCCGCCAGGCAGGCGCCCCCCAGTACGAGGACCAGGGCCAGCATCCAGGGGTCAAGCGTCCACTCGGTAAAGCCGCGAGCCACGGTCAGGCGCGGCGGGCCGTGATACCCGCTGGCCAGCACAGGAGCCATGCCTGCCACGCTATCCCCGCGTGCGCGGACGGCTGAACCCGCCCGCCCGGTACCGTTCAGCGCCAACGTAACGGAAGCGCACCCAGTACGGCGAAAGGACCGGTAACCACTTGCATGCGGACGGTGGGGGCACCAGGGTGACCTCCAGCGCCGGGGGACGCCGGCCCCCGGGTTCGGGAAAGGTCCGCCATGCCACTGGTCACCACGCGGCTCCGGGCCATCGTCACGGCGGGGGCCGCCGCCGCCCTGTGCGCCGCGCGATGGCGGCCGCCTCGCCGGGCCAGGCGCCGCCCCGGTCCTCGATCCCGGGCACCCATCCGGACTGGGCCAGCGCGGCCAAGCGGGTGTCGTCCGGGCCGGTGACCACGGGCACCGTCAAGGCCCGGGTCTACCTGGCCGGCCAGGACCCCTCCGGGCTGGCCGCGTACGCCCGGGCGGTCAGCACCCCGGGCGACGCCCGCTACGGCCAGTACCTGACCCCGGCCCAGGTGCAGGACCGGTTCGGGCCCACCAGTGACCAGATCAAGGCGATCAGGGCGTGGCTGACCGGAGCCGGTCTCACGGTGACCACGGTCGACGCCCGGGCCGACGGCTACGTCGCGATGACCGGCCCGGTGAAGGACGCGGCCCGGGCGTTCAGCGTGACGTTCGACCCTACCGGGGCCCGGACCAGCGGACCGGCCGGGCGCCCGAGCAGGACGCGCGCTCCGGCCTCGGTCGGCGGCGCGGTGGCCGCGGTGACCGGGCTGGACACGGCCACGCACACGATGCGCCCAGCCGACCTGCTGCCGCCGCCGCCCGCCAACTACTGGACGGCCGGTCCCTGCTCGAAGTTCTACCGCCAGAAGATCGCCTTCACCGAGCCGCGCGCCTACGGCGCCCATCAGCCCTGGACCGACTGCGGCTACACGCCCGCCCAGATCCGCGGGGCTTACGGGGTCACCGCCTCGGGCATGACCGGGGCGGGCCAGACCGTGGCCATCGTGGACGCCTACGCGTCGCCGTCGATCCTGACCGACGCCAACACGTTCGCGGCCACCGTCGGCGACCAGCCCTTCGGCGCCGGCCAGTACCACCAGTACCTGCCGTCCAGCTTCTCCGGCACCGCCCAGTGCGGCGCGGCCGGCTGGTACCCCGAGGAAACGCTGGACGTCGAGTCGGTGCACGGCCAGGCCCCGGCGGCCGGGGTCAACTTCGTGGCCGGAGCCAGCTGCAGCCAGTCTGACCTGCTGGC
Source organism: Streptosporangiaceae bacterium (assembly GCA_036401415.1). Classification (GTDB taxonomy): domain Bacteria; phylum Actinomycetota; class Actinomycetes; order Streptosporangiales; family Streptosporangiaceae; genus Bog-532. The sequence continues at coordinate 2,395 of DASWVA010000669.1, read as the reverse complement.
CGCGGACGCGTTCATCGTCGACGACCACATCGCCAGCGTCGTCAGCAACTCCTTCGGCGACCCCTCCGACCTGGATCCGATCGCCAGCGCCTACGACCAGGTGTTCGAGGTCGGGGCGGCCGAGGGCATCGGGTTCTTCTCCTCCTCGGGCGACTCGGGCTATGAGTCACCCGAGGAAAACCCTGGTGTCTCAGATCAGATCCAAACCGACTTCCCGGCGTCCAGCCCGTGGGTGACCTCGGTTGGCGGCACCAGCCTGGCCGTCGGCCCGGCCAGGAACTACGAGTTCGAGACCTCCCGGGGGCACGCTGGCCGACCCGCTGGCAGCCGACGGCCGGTCCTGGTCCCAGCCACCGCCCGGTGCCTACCCGGCCGACTACGACGGCTCGGGCGGCGGCGGCGTGAGCTCGGCGTACCCGCAACCTTCCTACCAGCAGGGCGTGGTACCGGCCCGCCTGGCCACCCACCTGCCCAACGGCACGGTCAGCGCGACCCCGATGCGGGTCGAGCCGGACGTGTCGGCGCTGGCCGACCCGAGCACAGGCGAGCTGATCGGTGAGACCGTCCTGCAGCCGGACGGTACGACCTACGCGTTCTCGCTGAGCCGGACCGGCGGCACCAGTGTGTCGGCACCGGTCTTCGCCGGCATCGAAGCGGACGCCCAGCAGACCGCCGGGCATGCCCTCGGCTTCGCCAACCCCGCTATCTACCAGCGGTACCGCACCGCCGCCTTCCGCGACGTGACCGACCATCCGTTCGGCCCGGGCCACCTCGCCGAGGTGCGGGACAACTACACCGACCCGGCCACCAAGGGCGGCCCGATCCTCACCTTCCTGCGCGCGCTCGGCGTGAACGGCCAGGGCGCGGCCGCGCTGCCCGCGGTCCCCGGCTGCGACGACGCCACCGGGGTCGGATCGCCGTGGCGGTACATCCAGTCGTTCCGCACGCATTAGACCCGGCGCCAACTCAACAGACACCGGCTCGGCAGGCTCTAGATCAGCAGGCGCAGTACGGCGCCGGTGAACCAGGTGCTGAACCTGGCCGGGGTCCAGCCGCGGGCGCCGGTCAGCCGGGTGAAGACGGCCGGGTCCATCAGCAGCCACACGGTGTCGACGGCCTCGGCGCGATCCAGGCCGCCGCGCAGGGCGGACCGGCGCTGAAGGCCATCCACCAGCCAGGCCGCCATCACCTCGCGCTGGGCGGCCAGCTGGGCCGCCACCGCGCCGATCTCCGCGTCGCGCTGACCGCCGTTCCGCTGGGTGGTTCCGGGCTGGGCGGTCTCGGGCTGGGCGGTCTCGGGCTGGGCGGCGTCCAGCACGGCCAGGATCAGCCCCGCGGCCCGCTCGGCCGACGCGGTGAGCACCGCGGCGAACTCGGCCACGAAACCCTCCGGATCCGGTGCGGCCTCAGCCCGGGCCGCCCAGGGGCGGTCGAGCATGGCCACGGCCGCGTCGTCGCCCGCCGTGGCCACGTCGATGACCGCCTTGAGCAGCCGGGCCTTGGTCCCGAAGGCCGCCTCCACGGTGGGCACGGACACCCCGGCCGCCGCGGCCACCGCCTTGATCGTGGTGCCGGCGTAGCCAGCGGCCAGGAACTGCCGGGCGGCCGCGGCGCAGATCCCCGCCCGGGTCTGGCGGGCCCGTTCCTGGCGCCGGGCGGACTGGTACGGCCGCCGGGCGCTGGCCGGGGGCGCCCCGGCCGCGCCTTCACGGCTCACCACTCCCGCGCCTCCGGCGGTTTCGTTGCCCACCGCGCCTGCTCCTCCCACAATCCGATATGGTAATGCCATATTAAATTTGAATAGGATTGGAAGAGGAGAGGCCATGACGGAGCCGGAAGATACCGCCGATCCCGGGGTCGAGCGCACGGTCGCGCGGCCGGGGGGTGTGTCCTACCTGGCCCTGCCGGCGCGGGATGTGGCCCGCTCGGCCGAGTTCTACCAGGCGGTGTTCGGCTGGGAACTGCGCGGTGACGCGGACCAGCCCAGCTTCAGCGACGGGACCGGGCACGTCATCGGGCACTGGCGGACGGACCTGGAGGTGGCCGGGCAGGCCGGCGTGCGGCCGTACGTGTACGTGCGGGACCTGGCGGCGGCCCTGGAGCGGGTGACGGCGCAGGGGGCCAGGGTGCTGACCGAGCCGTACGCCGAGGGCAGCCTGCGGATCGCGGTCGTCCAGGATCCGGCCGGGAACGCGATCGGCGTGTGGACCGGGCTGGCTCAGGACCGCTGAGCCGGGGCCGGCTGGGCGCCAGCGGGGCCCGGGATGGAACGGCGGCGGCCGCCGCGCTGGGTTCCGGTGGGAACTCAGCCCGGCGGCCGCCGGACGCTGGCGAGGTCAGCCCAGGTGCTGGGCGACCTCCTTGGCGGCGTCGGGACCGTAGGCGGCCTCGAAAC
>DASWVA010000668.1:0-3837 GCA_036401415.1 Streptosporangiaceae bacterium | reverse complement strand
GTGGCCTGGGGTTCTGGTGACCGTAAGCAGGCCCTGGCCCTGCTGGACACCGAGCCCCGGCGGCTGGCCGCGTTTGCGCTGGCCGTCGACCGGCCGGACGCCGCGCGGCGGGCGCTGGACCGGATGCCCACCGCCGACCCGGCCCGGGCCCTGCTGCTGGCCCGGCTGGCCGCCCGCGAGGGCCGGCTGCGCGCGGCCGTGGCCGCGCTTGACGGCGTGCCCGGCCGCAAGCAGGCCAAGGTCCGCGCGTCGCTGGCCGGCGAGCTGTACGTCCTGGAGAAGGGCATAGCGCGGCCGGAGCGGCTTGCCCGGCGGCGCGGGGCGTTCTCCGGCGAGCCCGGCCGCGTGCTGCACCTGGTCACGGACGCGCTGCCCACCACCAACGCGGGCTACACGGTCCGCACCCAGCAGATCGCGGTGGCGCAGCGCGCGGCCGGGATGGACCCGCACGTGGTGACCAAGCCCGGCTTTCCGGTGGCCCAGGGTCACCCGGACGGCCGCCGGGTGGCCGCGGTGAACGGCGTGCCCTACCACCGGCTGCTGCCGTACCGGCTGCCGCCCCGGCCGGATGCCGCGGCGACCGTCGGTTACGACCTGGCCGCCCGGCTGGTCGGCCGGCTCCGGCCCGCGGTCCTGCACGCGGCCAGCAACCACCTGAACGGCCAGCTGGCCCTGGCCCTGCGGGAGGAATTCGGCCTGCCGGTGATCTATGAGGCCCGCGGGTTCTGGGAGGAGACCTGGCTGTCCCGGCACGGCGGCGATCCCGGAGATCCCGCCGCGCAGGACGCCGGAAGTCCGGCCCGGGTACGTTCGGCGGAAAATCCGGTGCCGGGGGAGGCGGGCTCCTGGGGTACGGGGGGGCCCGGCACCGCGCCCGGGGCCGTACGCGAGACCGTCGCCCCGGTCCCGCTGCCCGGCCCGGATCTTGCCGCGAGCGACTTCTACCTGCTCAGCCGGGCCGCGGAGACCCGCTGCATGCAGGCGGCCGACCTGGTCGTCACGCTGGGCGAGGTCATGCGGAAGGAGATCGTGGCCCGCGGTGTCGCTCCGGACAAGGTGCTGGTCGTGCCGAACGCGGTGTCGGGTGAGTTTCTGCAGCCGCTGCCCGACGACGGCGGCGCACTGCGTGCGAGCCTGGGCCTGCGGCCGGGGGAGCAGACCGCCGGGGTGGTGTCCAACCTGGTCGGCTACGAGGGCATCGACACGCTGCTGGCGGCGGTGGCCGAGCTGCGCAGCCGGGGCGTCCCGGTCCGGCCACTGATCGTCGGCGACGGCCCCGAGCGGGCGGCCCTGGAACGGCAGGCCGGCCGGCTCGGGCTGACCGGGACGGCGATCTTCACCGGCCGGGTGCCGATGACCGAGGTCCGCCGGTACCACGCCGTGCTCGACCTGTTCGTGGTCCCGCGCACCAGCGACCGGGTGTGCCAGCTGGTCACACCGCTCAAGCCGATCGAAGCCATGGCCTCCGGGCTGACCGTGGTGGCCAGCGACGTGGGTGCGCTGCGCGAGATCATCCGGCCCGAGGTGACCGGCGCGCTCGCGACTTCCGGGGATCCGGTGTCCTTTGCCGATACCATGGAACCCCTGCTTTACAGTTCAGATGTTCGGCGCAAACTCGGGGCGAACGCGCGTGAGTGGGTGGCCCAGGACCGGACCTGGGCCCACAACGCGGCGATCTACCGGGCCGCCTACGAACGTCTCGGCGCCGCCTGACTGGGCTCACGAGGCCGGAACGAAATAGCAATATGGGCGAAGGGACGCCGTCGATGCAGGTCGATCTGCTGGTTATCGGGCTCGGTTACGTGGGCCTCCCGCTGGTGCGGGAGGCGACGAAGGTGGGCCTGAACGTGGTCGGGTACGACGTCGGCCAGGGCGTCGTGGACCGCCTCAACCACGGCCGGTCCCACGTGGACGACATCTCCGATGAGGACGTGGCCGCGATGGTGGCCGCCGGGTTCCGGGCCACCACCTCCGAGCAGGAGATCGGCGACCCCGACACCATTGTGATCTGCGTGCCGACCCCCCTGTCGGAGGCCGACGGTCCCGACCTGACCGCGGTCCGCGCCGCGTCCGAGACTGCTGGCCGGCTGCTGCGCAAGGGAACGCTGGTGGTGCTGGAGTCCACCACCTACCCGGGTACCACCGACGAACTGGTCCGGCCCATCCTGGAGAAGGCGTCCGGGCTGAACGCCGAGGTTGACTTCTACCTGGCCTTCTCGCCGGAGCGGATCGACCCCGGCAACCCGGTCTACGGGCTCCGCAACACGCCCAAGGTGGTCGGCGGCCTGACCCCGGACGGCACGGCCGCGGCCGCCCGCTTCTACGGCAAGGTCTGCGACGAGGTGGTGGAGGCCAAGTCACCGCGCGAGGCGGAGATGGCCAAGCTGCTCGAGAACACCTACCGGCACGTGAACATCGCGCTGGTCAACGAGATGGCGGTGTTCTGCCACGAGCTCGGCGTCGACCTGTGGGACTCGATCCGGTGCGCGTCGACCAAGCCGTTCGGGTTCCAGGCGTTCTACCCTGGGCCCGGGGTCGGCGGGCACTGCATCCCGATCGACCCGAACTACCTGTCCTACAAGGTCCGCACGCTGGGCTACCCGTTCCGGTTCGTGGAGCTGGCCCAGGAGATCAACAGCCGGATGCCGGGCTACGTCGTCGACCGGACCGCCGAGCTGCTGAACCGGCACGCCAAGCCGCTCAACGGAGCCAACGTCCTGCTGCTGGGCGTGACCTACAAGAAGGACATCGCCGACCAGCGGGAGTCGCCGGCCCAGCCGATCGCCCGCCGCCTGCTGGCCCGCGGCGCGGTGCTGTCCTACCACGACCCGTACGTGCCGGACTGGGCCATCGACGGCCGGGACGTGCGCCGGGTCGCCGACCTGGACACGGAGATCGTCACCGCTGACGTGGTCATCCTGCTTCAGGACCACAGCGACTACGAGCTGGAGCAGCTGGCCGCCTCGTCCAGGCTGTTCCTGGACACCCGGGGCAAGCTGACCGGCCTCGGTTACACGAGCCCGACCGCCGAGACGCTGTAGCGCCGATGCGGGCCCTGCGCATCGTGGTCTGCACCGTGGTGCATCATCCGGCCGACGCGCGGATCCTGCACCGGGAGATCCGCGCGCTGCTGGACGCGGGTCATGACGTCACTTACATCGCCCCGTTCCGCGCCTGCGACGTCACCCCGTGGCCGGAGCTGACCGCCGCGGACGTGCCGCGGGCGGTGGGACGCCGGCGACTCGGGGCGCTCCGCGCCGCCTGTCGCCAGCTGGCCCGGTACGCGCCCGGCGCCGACCTGCTGCTGGTGCACGACCCCGAGCTGCTGCTGGTGCTGCCGCTGATCCGGCGCCGCCCGCCGACGATCTGGGACGTGCACGAGGACACCGCCGCCTCCCTGGCCACCAAGGCCTGGCTGCCGCCCGCGCTGCGGCGGTTCGTGGCCGCCGCCGTGCTCGCCGCTGAGGGCCTCGCCGAGCGGCACCTGCACCTGCTGCTGGCCGAGACCGGGTACCGGGACCGCTTCCGCGGCGCCCACCCGGTCGTGCCGAACACGACCTACGTGCCCGGCCAGCCCGCTCCGTACGACGGCCAGGCCCGGGTGGTGTACGTGGGGCACATCTCGCCCGACCGCGGCGCGTCCGAGATGGTGGCGCTGGCCGAACTGGTCACCCCGCACGGGGTGACGGTGGAGCTGATCGGGTCGGCCGACGCTCAGGCCCGGGCGGTGCTGGGGCCGGCCGCCGACGCCGGGCTGATCCGCTGGCACGGCTACGTGCCCAACGACGAGGCCATGCTGCTCACCGACGGCGCCCTGGCTGGGCTGTCGCTGCTGCA
>DASWVA010000667.1:0-1974 GCA_036401415.1 Streptosporangiaceae bacterium | reverse complement strand
GGCGTAGCAGGTCGGTGGCCCCGGGCGCGCCGGGCCAGCGGTTCAGCTCGGCGGCAGCACCGGCGGCGGCGCCCCGCCGGGCCAGCGGCGGCGGGGCCACGTCAAGCACGGTCGCGCCGAGGATGAAGAGGCCAGCCGCGCCCGGGTCGCGCAGCAGCAACCGGTCCCCCACGTGCAGCGGCAGCTGGCCGCGCAGGGTGAGCCGGGCCAGCGCACCGGCGGCACCTTCCGGGCGCGCCGCCCCGGCGGGGCTCAGCACCCGGACCCGGGCCGGGGTGCGCGCCGAGCCGATGTGCACTACCAGCTCCCGCGGCAGCTGGCCGGTGGTCTCCCGGCAGCGGACGTCGACGACGCCGGTCAGGGTCCACCGGCCCGGCTCGGTCAGCGCCATGCCGCGGGCCGGGATGTCCCGCGGCACGCCCCGCAGGTTCAGCGCGACGCGGGCCACCCCGCAGACCCGGTCCGCGGCCCGTTCCAGGGATTCGATGCCGCGCACCCGGACCGGCCGCAAGAGGGGGGTGAGCAGCAGTTCCGCGCCGGTGCGCACGGTCCCGGCGGGCAGCGTTCCGGTCACCACGGTGCCGCTGCCGCGGATGCTGAACGACCGGTCGACCCACAACCGGACCGGCGCGGCCGGGTCCGGTACCGGCAGCGCTGCGGCCAGCCGGGCGAGGGCCTGGCGCAGTGCGGGCAGGCCAGCGCCGGTCACCGCGCTGACCGCGACCGCCTCAATCTGGCCCAGGCTGGTGGCGGCCAGCTCGGCCCGGGCGCGCCGGAGCGCGGGCCCGGGATCGGCCAGGTCAGCCCGGGTGATGACCAGCAGCCCGCGGGAGATGCCCAGCGCGTCGATGGCCGCCAGGTGCTCAGCTGACTGGGGCATCCAGCCACCGTCCGCGGCCACCACCATCAGCACCGCGGGCACCGGGCCCAGGCCGGCCAGCATGTTGGGCACGAACCGCTCGTGCCCGGGCACGTCCACGAATGCGACGCGCGGGCCGCCCGGGGTGTCCATCCAGGCGAACCCGAGGTCGATGGTCAGGCCGCGGCGGCGCTCTTCCGCCCACCGGTCCGGTTCCATCCCGGTGAGCGCGCGGACCAGGGTCGACTTGCCGTGGTCCACGTGCCCGGCGGTGGCGATGACCTGAGTGACGGTCACGCCGTGTCCCGGGCCGCGGCGGCGACGGCCCGGGCCAGGGTCCCGTCGTCGGCCGGGGCCACGGCCCGCAGGTCGAGCAGCAGCCGGCCGCCTTCCACCCGGCCGATGACCGCCGGGACCTCGCCGCGCTGGACGGAGGGCCCGGTGCGCAGCGGCCCGGTCAGGTTCTCGGGCACGCTGATCGCGGCGCTCGGCAGCGGCACCCCGGGCGCCCCGCCGCCGCCGACCGCACCCTCGGTCCGGGCCGCCTGGGCGTCGATCCCCGCCCCGGCCAGCCCGGCCACGATTTTTTCGGCTCGCTCAAAAACCGCGGCGGCGTCGGCGGCGAGCGCTTGCATGACCGGTACCGGGGGGCCGGCCAGGGTGGCTTCGAGCGCGGCCAGGGTCAGCTTGTCGACCCGCAGGGCGCGGGCCAGCGGGTGCCGGGCCAGCCGCGTGACCAGGGCCTCCTGACCCAGCAGCAGCCCAGCCTGCGGGCCGCCGAGCAGCTTGTCGCCGCTCGCGGTGACCAGGGCCGCACCGTCCCGCAGCATGGTCTGGGCGTCGGGCTCGTCCGGCAGCACGGGGTGCGGGGCCAGCAGCCCGGACCCGATGTCCGCCACCACCGGCACCGACGGGCCGAGCGCAGCGGCCAGGTCCTGCACGGTGGCCGCGGCGGTGAAGCCCTCGATGCGGAAGTTCGACGGGTGGACCTTGAGCACGAAGCCGGTGGCCGGGCCGATCACCGCCGTGTAGTCGGCCACCGTGGTCCGGTTGGTGGTGCCGACCTCGCGGAGCCTGGCCCCGGTCGATTCCAGCAGGTCCGGCAGCCGGAAGCC
>DASWVA010000666.1:0-1849 GCA_036401415.1 Streptosporangiaceae bacterium | reverse complement strand
TGGCGGCGCGCGGCCGGGATGGTCATGGTTCCTCCCTGGGACACCGCCGAGGTGCCCCAGCCGATGGAAGGTAAACGGGCCGGGCGCAGCCGGGACCGAGGGGGCAGGGCAGGCTGACCGGTCAGCCCGGGAACCCCCGGCGCCGGATGCCGCGGGGGGCGTAACTCACCCGGGTGCGCGAGACGGCCCCCCGGGCCAGCATGCCCGCGGGCAAGGTGGCGGGGTCGACCCCGACGCCGAGCAGGGTCCGGCTGACCGCTTGGGAGGAGTCGAGCAGGTCGTCGAGGGCGCGGGACACGTGCGCGCCGGTCACGGCAGACAGGGCCGGGTCGTCGTGCAGCGCCTCCAGCACGCTGCGCCGGATCAGCTCCTTCAGGAACGAGGCCGTCGTCCCGTCGGTCCGCTCGACCGCCTGGGTGACGTCGTCCGCGGTCAGGGCGAGCGGCACGCTGCGGCCGTACAGGGTGAGCAGCTGCTCACGGGCGGGGGCGTCCGGCAGCGCGATCTCGACCGCGACGTCGACCCGGCCGGGCCGGGCGGCCAGGGCAGGCTCCAGCAGGTCGGAGCGGTTGGTGGTGAGGAGGAACAGCAGGTCCGCGTCCGGGGCGGCGCCGTCCATGGCGTCCAGCAGGTCGAACAGCACCGGGTTGGACGCCGGGCCCATCGACCGCTCCTCGGCGACCAGGTCCACGTCCTCGAGCACCACCACGGCGGGCAGCAGCGCGCGGGCCAGGTCGGTGACCGCGCCCACCGCGGTCAGGGCCCGGCCGGTCAGCACCAGCCGGGTGTAGTCGTCCATCTGGCCCAGCAGGTACCGGATGGTGTGCGTCTTGCCGGTGCCGGGCGGCCCGAACAGCAACAGGCCCCGCTTGAGGTGCTGCCCCACGGCCAGCAGGGCGTCGCGGTGACCGGCCACCCCGAGGGCGTGCCGTTCGATCCGGTTGAGCACGGGTTCGGGCAGGATGACCTCGTCGCGGCCGGTCCCGGGCGGGCTGGCGAAGCTGAGGACGACCCCGCCCATCGGGTCCAGGCTGGCGTCGAGCAGGTGACCCCGGTACACGTTGAGCTCGGACCGCAGCCGGTCGAGCTCGGCCAGCAGGGTCTGGGCCTGATCCACCGGCAGCCCCGCCACCTCGACGACCAGGCTCGGCCCGTGCTCGCCCGGCCCCTGGATCATCACCGCGTACCGGCCGCGGGAGTCGGTGACCAGTAGCACGGCCAGCCGCAGGCAGCCGAGCGTGGCGGCCGGCCCGCTGGGCAGGTCGGCCAGCGCGGGCGCGCTCAGCCGGAGCGGGGGCAGCGACTCCCCAGCCACCAGTTGCTGCAGCGACAGGCCGCCGTAGTGCGGCGGCATGGCGATGCCGTGCACCTCGGCGACCCGGCCCTCCCGGGCGGACCAGGCGTTCAGGGCGGTCTGCAGGTTCACGTGCTCGAACGGCGGCAGCTCGCGGGTGAGCACGGAGTGGTGCGGCCCCTCGGTCCCCAGGTGCGCACGGACCAGCCGCGAAACCTCGTTCCCGTCGGGCTCGTGGGCGGAGTGCACCCAGTCCAGGAAGCGGCGGAACGCCACCGCGAACTCGCGGGCCTCCGGGCCGGACGCTCCGTCAGGGTCGGGCATCACCGGGACCTCCCCGTCTGCGGCGGGCGCCGTGACCGCGCTGGCACCCATTGCAGCCTACGGCCCGCTTCGGCGCGACCGGATCAGTCAGCGCGGATACCGGGGGCAGGCTGGGTGGCGGGTTCCGGACTGGGCGACGCGCCGGGGCCGCCGATGGCCCGGAGCGCGGGCAGGGCGGCGAAGCTGAACGGCATGATGGCGAACAGGCTGAAGAACCGGTAGGTGAAGACG
>DASWVA010000665.1:0-2852 GCA_036401415.1 Streptosporangiaceae bacterium | reverse complement strand
GGAACAGCCGCCGCCGGCCGAACCGGTCCGCCAGCGAGCCGCACACCAGCAGCAGGGCGGCCAGGGCGAGCGCGTAGGCGTCGACCACCCACTGCAGCGAGTCCAGTTGAGTGTGCAGGTCACGGGCCATAGGAGGCAGCGCGACGCTGACGATCGTCACGTCGACGAGCAGGATGAAGGTGCCCAGGCAGATGGCGACCAGTGGCCACCACCGGCTCCGGGCCCGATGCGATGTCAGTGAGTTCATGGCCATCTCCTCTGGCGGCTAGATTCGATACCAGCATCGGCTCTCTCGCTAACTAGTGGCTCGTTGGCGGAAATGTTCGATCAAAATCGACACGAAGGACTGGCCCGATGGCGAAATTCGATGCCTGACCCTTTGGACGTCCAGCTGCTCTACGCGCTGCAGCTCGACGGGCGAGCCCCGTTCAGCCTGATCGCCGAGGTGCTCGGTGTGTCTGACCAGACCATCGCCCGGCGGTACAACCGGCTGCGGTCATCCGGGCTGCTGCGGGTGCGCGGGCTGGTCGAGGCGGACCGGCTCGGCCTGCGGTCCTGGGTGATCCGGGTGCAGTGCACCCCGAACGCTGCGGCCGCGGTCGCTGAGGCCCTGGCCCGGCGGCCGGACACCGCCTGGATCAGCCTGACCTCCGGCGGCACCGAGATCGCGTGCGTGGTCCGGACCCGGGCCGACGACGACGACAGCCACCTGTTGCTGGACACCCTGCCGCGCAGCCGCGGGGTCACCGGGATCACCGCGCAGTGCGTACTGCACAACTACTTCTACGGAGTGCTGAGCCTGGTCAACAAGTCAGGCGCGCTTAGCCCCGGCCAGGTGGCCGCGCTGCAGCCCAGCGCCGATCCCCGCACCGCGGCGCCGGCCCGGGTCACCGCCGATGCCCGGGTCACCGCGGCGGACAGCACGCTGCTGACCGCGCTGGAGCTGGACGGCCGGATCACTCATCGCGATCTGGCCACCGCGACCGGCTGGTCCCAGTCCACCGTGCGGCGGCGCATCGCTGACCTGCGGGCCAGCGGGATGCTGTACTTCGATGTCGACTTCCACCAGTCGCTGCTGGATCTGACCGCCCGGGCCATGGTCTGGCTGACCGTGAACCCGGCCCAGCTCGGCGTGGCCGGGGAGGCCATGGCCGGGCATCCGGAGACCGCGTACGTGGCCGCCATGACCGGGGCGGCCAACCTGTACGCCTCGGTGCTGTCGCCCAGCACCGAGGCGCTGTACACCTACCTGACCACGAACATCGCCCAGTTGCCGGGCCTGCACGAGGTGGAGACCGTCCTCGTCATGCGCACCGTGAAGCGCAGCGGCCTGCTCACCCGGCCGTGATGGCGAAGTCGGCCAGCAGCGGGTCGTGGTCGCTGGTCTGGCTGGCGAAGTCGGCGTTGATGTGCACCGGGGCCGCGTGCGTGGTCACCCGGGCCAGGGCGGGGCTGACCAGCAGGCCGGACAGGCCCTCGCTGTTACCGTCGAAGACGTAGTCGTACCGCTGGTTCAGCGGCAGCCTGCTGATCGTGTCGGCCAGAGCGTGCCCGGACTCCAGGATGTGGAAGGCCCGCGCGTGCCCCTGGTCGTTCAGGTCGCCGAGGGTGATGACGTCGGCCGACGGGTCGGCCTTCTCGATGCTGGTCACGAAGTCGTGGATGACCTGGGCCTGCTCGTCGCGCTGGATCTCCGACCACAGGATCGGCGGCTGGTAGCGGCCGAAGTCCGCGTCGTCGGTCAGCTTGGCGTCCAGGTGGTTGTTGATCACGAAGATCGTGTGCCCGTGGTAGCTGAACTGGGCGGCCAGCGGCTTGCGGCTGGCCGCCGACGGTGAGGTCCGGGTGGTGCCGGGAGCGGTCAGGGTCTGCCCGGCCGCGAAGGCCTGGTTGCCGGGGTCGATCCGGCCTGGGCTCTGGGCCAGCGCGGTCGGGGCGCCGTGCCCGGTGACCGAATCGGCCACCGTGGGGCCGCCGCCCGGAATGGAATCAAAGCTCAGGCCCTGGTCGGTGCGATACAGGATGACCTGGCGGATGTTGCCGCCCGGCTGGCCGCCGTCCTGGTCGTTGACCGGGTCGATCTCGGTCCAGGAGTAGGCCGGCCCGCCCGCGGCCCGAATGGCGCTGACCAGGTCGGACAGGGTGACGTCGGCCGCGACGACGCCGTCGTCGGTGGCCCCGTCGTTGTCCTGGATCTCCTGCACGGCCAGAATGTCCGGGGACCGGAGGTTGGTCACGACCTGCTGGGCAAGGCTGGTGAACTTGCTGGCCGCGGTCTTCGGGGACAGATTGTCCAGGTTGTAGGTGGCCACGGACAGCTGCCCGGTCCCCGGCGCGGGCGCGACCTGCGGGGTCAGCCCGTGCGAGACGCCGGCGACCGACGCGGTGAGGTCGAGTTCGGGGTTGCCGTCGTACTCGGTCATGATGCCCTCGACCGGGCCGGAGAAGTGGTCACCCACGTTGACCGTCGGGGCCGGCACACCGGTGGGCGCGTACACCTGCAAGCGGCGGGAGTTGACCGACGCGGCCGCAAAGTCGGCCAGGCCGCCGGCGGGGGTGCGCAGGCCCGCGCCGGACCCGTTGTCGGGGGCGACCGCGAACGCGTAGTCGTTCGACGGCCCGATGGCGACCGGGTTCTCGACCTGCACGTACTCGCTGTCCAGGCCCTGGTAGAAGTCCAGCGCCCGCCGCAACGGGTGGAAGGAGTTCACCGTGGTGACGTCGGTGCTCGCCCGACCGCCGAAGATGTTCTGGGCCGGCGGCAGCACGCCGTGCACGCCGATCACCACCGGCGCCGGCAGCGGGTTGCCGGTCGAGGTCACGGTCACCGTGGGGTCCCCGATTTCGGCGAC
>DASWVA010000664.1:0-2045 GCA_036401415.1 Streptosporangiaceae bacterium | reverse complement strand
GTCGAATCCGCCACCACGGTGTCACCGATCCGGACCACGACGCGCCCCTGGGTCGGCTCGATCGTGATCGGGTGCTTGACGCTGGGTTCCATGACCGGTCGGGACATGCCGTCTCCTCAGGATTGCGGGTGGTAGGCAGCTGTCTTCGCCAACAGGCCCCGAGCGGCATCTGTTCCGGCTAGCGAAGATCAGCCATCTCAGGGTCGGGGCTCCTGGGCGGGTCACAGCAGCTTCCTGTGTCCAGCCGCGACGAGATCAAGCCGCTGCGGCCCGCAGAGCCGGCAGCACTTCCTTGCCGATCATGTCGATGGTGGCCATCGGGTCAGCCGACATGACCTGGACCGACACCATGTCGGCGCCGACGTCCGTGACCAGTGGGCGGTAGGCGTCGACCAGCCCGGCCGCGTCGGGCACGACCGTGTAGCTGCCGAGCACCTCGGAGCGGTCCATCTCGTCGGCCCGGTAACGGAGCTCGGCCGGGTCGGCGGTCTCCAGGCGGCCGGGGGCGCGCAGGCCGCGCATGGCCGACAGAGCCCGCCAGGCCTGCTCCGGCCCGTCGGCCAGCACCGTCCACCGGGTGGCCAGCACCCGCTGGGTCTGCCCGCGGGCGGCCGCGGCCTGCCGGTACGGCTCGATGACCTTGGCCAGGGTGTCGGCCGGGTCCTTGACGCTGGTGATCAGCCCGTCGGCATACTCACCGGCGAACGTGGCCGATTTGGGGCCGCCCGCCGCCATCATCGCGGGCACCTCGCCGATCGGCGGCGAGTAGAGCTTGGCCGTCTCGGTCTGGTAGTGCTGGCCGCCGAAGCTGAGCTTCTCGCCGGCGAACAGCCGGTGGATGATCTCCAGCGCCTCCTGCATGCGCTCCTGGCGCTCTTTGTATCCCGGGAACGACCAGCCCAGCGGGCGCTCGTTGATGGCTTCGCCGGTACCGAGCCCGAGGATCAGGCGGCCGCCGGACAGCCGGTCGGTGGTCGCCGCCATCTGGGCCACCAGCGCCGGGTGGTAGTGGAACAGCGGGCAGGTCACCGCGGTGCCGAGCTGGACCCGTTCAGTCTGGACCGCCACCGCGCCCAGCCATGACCAGACGAACCCGGCGGCCGACGTGTCGTCCACCCACGGATGGAAGTGATCGGAGCCGAGGACGATGTCGAATCCGGCTTCCTCGGCCGCGATGGCCTGGTCGACCAGGGCTTCGGGCTGGTACTCCTCGTGACTGCACAACCAGGCGAACCTCATGTCTGACGACGCTACCAAAGCGTTTCGCCGGCCCGTCCCCGGCCCGGTGAGTGAGACGGGACAGAGCAGGTGAGCGGGACCGCCGGGCCGGGGTCACCGGCAGGACGGACCGGACGGCGCGAGGCCCAGCGGAGGCCGAGCACCTGACCGGCCACGACCACGGCGATGCCGGCCCAGACCTGCGGCCGGGGGGCGGGGCCGCCGAGCAGCACCCCGGTGACGGCCGCGGCCACCGGGGCCACGCCGGTGAGCAGGCCCGCCCGGCCGGGGCCCAGCCGGGAGACGCCGGAGTACCACAGCACGAACGCCACCGCGGTGACGGCCACGGCCAGGTAACCGGTGGCCAGCCAGTCGTCCAGGGTCAGCCGGGTCACGGCGGCCGGGCCCTCATGAACCAGCCCGAGCACGCCGAACATGACCGTGGCGATCCAGGTCGTGTGCACCGATACCCCCCACGGGCCGTGGCGGCCGAGGACGGGCACGGCCAGCAGGGTGAACGCCACCTCGCAGCTGAACACCACCGCGGCCCAGCCGATCCCGGCCGCGTCGGTGCGGCCCAGCCCCTCGATCAGGCCGGCCCCGGCCGTGACCACCAGCGCGGCGCCGACCATCGCGGCCCGGGGCCGGGCCCGTTCCATCAGCGGGCCGGCCACGGCCAGCAGCGGCGGCACGCAGGCCACCGCCACCCCGAGTACGGCCGGTTCGGCGTGATGCGACCCCTGGACCAGCCCGATGTTGAACAGCACGAGGCCGGTGGCGGCGATGCCAGCCAGCCACAGCCACTCCGCACCCGACGGCCACATCAG
>DASWVA010000663.1:0-6099 GCA_036401415.1 Streptosporangiaceae bacterium | reverse complement strand
CCCGCGACAAGGCGGCGCTGCGCCGGTTCCAGTACGCCTGCAACCCGGTGGCCATCCTGGTCAGCAGCGCGCACGGGCAGCTCGAGCCGTTCTGCCTGCTGCTGGCGTTCAGCGGCTTCGTCGTCGTGCTGCGCGGCGGCCAGAGCGTCAGCGCCCGGCGGGCCATGGCCAGCGGTGCACTGCTGGGTTTGGCCATCTCCGGCCAGACCTGGCCCGTGCTGTTCGGCCCGGCCCTGCTGGCCGCGCTGCCGACCTGGCGCCGGCGGCTGCAGGCGGTGGCGGGCGCGGCCCTGGTCGGCGTGGTGCTGTTCGTCACCATGCCCCTCACCGTGGGCACCCCGCTGAATAAGATGCCCTACCTGCTCAGGCACCTCGTCGGCAACCAGCCCTCCATCGGGACCTGGGGCTGGGCCGGGGTGTGGGTGACCCAGCATCCGACCGCGCTGCCGGTCTGGTCGGATCCACTGTGGCTCACCGTGGCCAAGTACGGCACCAAGGCCGCACTGCTGGCCGCGCTGGTGGCCGTGTTCTGGTGGCGGAGGGCCCATCCGCTGGACATGGCCACCGCCACCGTGACCGCGCTCATTGTGGTGACGCCCGCGCTCGGCAACCAGTACCTGCAGTGGCCGGTGCCGTCGGGCACCGCCCGGCCGACCCGGCTGACGCTGCCCCTGCAGATCGTGCTGGGCATCTACGCGGCCATCTTCTACCTGCCGATGAACATGCTGACTTACACCATCTGGCAGGACGCCGACAACGGGATGATGTTCGTCAGCCTGGCCGTGTCGGTGTTCTTGATCGCCGCCCTGCCCTGGGGCCGCCGGGTCTGGGACCGGTCCGCACCGTTCGATGGCGAAACGGGATCCACGCCCGGGCCGGAGACCGTGGTGTCCGACCGCGCCGCGGAACAGGCCGCCACCGGCCCGGCCGGGGACCACGACCTGCCCGAACAGATCTCCGGTGCCGCGGTCCCGGACCGCACGTCCGGTCCCGCCTCCCCGTGACGTTCTGCTCCCGCCCCGCCCGCCCCGGGGCCGCCCGGGATGGTGTGATCATCCCGCTCCTCCGTCGCCGTTGTCAGCGAGCCTCAGAGCAGGGACGATGAGCGGGTGCTGGAGTTCCTGCCGCTGTACCCGCCGGCCGTGCCACCGGCCTGGCTGAGCGTGCTGGTGCCACCTGGCCGGGGGGACGCGTTCGAGGTGCCCGCGCCGGCCTTGGGCGACAGCGCCGCCGTGGCCGTGCGCACCTGGTCGCCGCCGGGCGTGGCCGACGGCGAGCCCCTGCCGCTGCTGGTCGTGCACGACGGGCCCGAGTACGACTCGCGGGCCGGCCTCACCCATTACCTGGCCGCGGGGATCGCGGGCGCCTGGCTGCCGCCCCTGCGGGCGGCGCTGCTCAGCCCGGGCCTGCGGGATACCTGGTACTCGGCGCACCTGGCCTACTCCCGCACGCTGACCCAGGAGGTACTGCCCGCGGTGACCGGCCGGCTGGCCAGCACCGCCCGGATCGGGATGGGCGCCAGCCTGGGCGCTCTGGCCATGCTCCATGCGCACGTCCGTTACCCGGCCACGTTCAGTGCACTGTTTCTGCAGTCGGGCAGCTTTTTCACGCTGCGCCACGACCGGATGGAGGAAGACTTCCGCTACTTCCGCCGCGTCGTCCGCTTCGTGGCCGGCGTGGAGCGCGGCCGCCTGCCGAACCGCCCGGTCCCGGTCGTGGCCACCTGTGGCCGGCTCGAAGGCAACCTGCCCAACAACCGGCGGCTGGTGCAGGCCCTGTGCGAGCACCAGCACCCGGCGGTCCTGCACGAGGTCCCCGGCGGGCACGACTGGACCACCTGGCGGGACAGCCTCGACCCGCACCTGTCCGGCCTGGTCCGGCTGCTGGCCGCATGAACCGGGACGTGACTGAGCTGTGGTCGGACGCGCTCGGGGCGGCGGGCACGGTGGTCCGGTACGGCCACTGGGGCCGCCCGTTGCTGGTGTTCCCGACCGAGGGCCGCGGCGCCTGGGAATTCGAGCAGCACGGCATGACCGGCGCGGTGGCCGGCCTGATCGACGCCGGACGGCTGAAGGTCTATTGCGTGGACGGCTTCGACGCGGCGTCCTGGTCCGACCGCAGCCTCCCGCTGGAGGAGCGTGCCCGCCGGCACGGGCGTTACGAGGCCTGGGTCACCGGCCAGGTGGTGCCCTGGATCCACCAGGACTGCCAGGGTCCGGTCGAGGTGGCCACGTTCGGCTGCAGCCTGGGCGCGTTCCACGCGGCCAACTTCGCGCTCAAGCGGGCCGACCTGTTCCCGCTGGCTCTGTGCCTGTCCGGCCACTACGACCCGTCCTGCTGGCACGGCTGGGGGGAGCGTGGGCCGGCCGCCTACTTTGCCAACCCGGTCGACTACGTGCCGCACCTGCACGGTGAGCACCTGGACTGGCTGCGGGCGCGGGTCAGCCTGCTGCTGGTCTGCGGCCAGGGCCAGTGGGAGGACACCACCGGGTCGCTGGCCAGCACCCGGCGCTTCGCCGCGCTGCTGGCCGGCCGGGGCATCCGGCACGAACTCGATGTCTGGGGCCACGACGTCCCGCACGACTGGCCCTCCTGGCGGGCTCAGCTCGCCCACCACATGCCGCGTTTCTGCTGACGACAGGAGCTCACCATGACCGGCACCAGGCACCAGATCGGGCTGCTGCTCGGCACCGAGGAGGACTGGCCCCGCGCGTTCGAGGCGATCCTGCGCCGTCTCGGCCCGGTGCCCGGGGTAGGGGGGGTCAAGCACACCTTCGACGTCGAGCGGATCTCCATCGAGCCGTTCGACCTGCGCGACCGGCCTCGCTACGACCTGGTCATCGACCGGCTGGCCTACTGGTACTACGTGCCGCGGGAATGGCTCAAGAAGGTTTCGATCATGAACGGCGTCTACTTGCTGAACAGCCCGTTCACGTTCCAGTCGATGGAGAAGCACACCGCCTACTGCGCGATGATGCGGCTCGGGCTCAAGATCCCGGACACCGTGCTGGTGCCGTACAAGAACCCGGTCGACAACGCCCGCTACGCCTACACCGCGGCCAGGTACAACCGGCCGTTCGACCTCGACGCCATCGCCGAGCGGATCGGCTACCCGCTGTTCATGAAACCCTTCGACGGCGGCGGCTGGCGCGGCGTGTCGAAGATCCGCAACCCGGGCGAACTGCACGCCGCCTACGACGCCAGCGGCGAGATGCTCATGCACCTGCAGGAGGCCATCGACTTCGACGTGTTCTCCCGGTCGCTGTCCATCGGCCCCGAGACCATGGTCATGCGCTTCCAGCCGGACCAGCCCATGCACCAGCGCTACCAGGTTGACCACGACTTCCTCAGCCCCAAGGCCGGCGCCGAGGCGGTGACGATCGGCCGGCTGGTCAACGCCTTCTTCCGGTGGGAGTTCAACTCGTGCGAGACCCTGATCGCCGGCGGCGAGGTGTACCCCATCGACTACGCCAACGCCTGCCCGGACGTCGCCCTGACCAGCCTGCACTATTACTTCCCGTGGGCCATGAAGGCACTGGTCAAGTGGTGCGTGTTCGCGCTCGCCACTGGCCGCCGGGCCAAGATCGACCTGGAGACCGACCGGTACTTCGAGGTGGCCGACGACCCGGGGGCCACCTACGCGGAGAAACTGGGGGTCTACCGCGAACTGGCCGAGGCTCACTTCGAGACCGAGCGGTACGCAGACTTCTGCGCGACCAGCCTTCCGCACCTCGACGAACTGGTTCTGGACTGGGTCTCCGGGCCTGACTTCGACGATCTCCTGGTGCAGGCCGTCCGGGCTGGATATCCGGCCCCCGAACACGACCGGTTCGTGGCCCACCTGCGCGGGCTGGTCGGCCTGTGGATCAAGGACGAGAGCGGCCGGCTGCGTAGTTCCTGACCGGGCGTCGCGACCGTCACCGCTGACTTCTGCCAGAGCCGGCCCGGCGGCCCGGGTCAGCGGCTAGGCTGCGTCAATCCTTGGTGTCACTGCGCTAACACGCAGAGTAAGGAGCGCGCGGCGGGTGGGGAATCTCCAGAGCACGGTTGGCCGGCACGCGCGACGAGGCGAACTGCCCGGGGAACGGGCTCCCGGCCCGGCCGCGCCCGGCCGCCGGGCGCGCGGATGGGCGCTGGCGCTGGTGCTCGGGTACCTGGCCCAGGTGGCGTTCCGGTTGTGGCTGAGCCGGAACCAGCTCGTGCCGCTGGCCAACCCGGACGAATCCGCCTACCTGATCGAGGCGCGGGTCCTGGCTCACGCCGGCGCGCCGTCGGACTTCTCCTACGGCACCTTGTACCAGGGCGGGTACCCGCTGGTGCTGGTCCCGATCTACTGGTTCACCAGCAACTCGGTCACCGTCTATCACGCGGCGATGGCGGTCAACGCCGTCCTCAACGCCCTGCTCATGCCCCTGGCCTACGGGGTCCTGCGCCGGCTGGCCACGCCCCGGGCGGTGGCTTACCTTGGTGCGGCCGGGGCGGCGCTGGTGCCCGAGGCCGTCCTCTACACCGAGGTCGCGATGTCGGATGCGATCTTCCCGGTGGTGGTGCTGGCCTGGCTGCTGGCCGTGCACACCTGGCTGACGTCGCCCGGCTGGAAGGCGTCGCTCGGCTGGGGCGCGCTGTCCGCCCTGCTGGCGGGTTACTCCTACGCGGTGCACCCGCGCGGTTTGGTCGTGATCGTCGCGTTCGCGCTGGCCGCGGTCTACGCCGCGGCCCGCCGGATGGTGCCCGCCTGGGCTGTGCTCCCGGCTGCGCTGGTGGGCGGCATGGTCGTGGCCGCGACCAGGAAGCTGGACGACCGCATCAAGGCGCTGGTCTACCCGGAGGGCCCGCGCAGCCTGGCCGGCGCGGCCAAGAGCCGGCTGGCCAGCCCGCACCAGCAGCTGCAGATCCTGCAGATGGCCGGGGGTGAGCTGTGGCGGATCACCATCGACACCTGGGGAATCGCCACGCTGGGCGTCCTGGCCGCCGTGGTCCTGGTGTTCCGCCGCCGTGTGCACGAGGACGTACGGGTCATGGCCGCGCTCGCGGTCATCGTGCTGATGGCCACCGTCTACGTCGCCCCGGCCGCGCTGCCGGACGGCCAGCAGGCCGATTGGGCTTCGGGGCGCTACCCGAACGCGCTGGAGGTGACGTTTTTCATCGTCGGCCTGGTGGTGCTGGTCCGCGCCCGGGCCCGGTGGCTGGCCGGGTACGCGGTGGCCGGAGCGGCCCTCAGCGCGGGCCTGGTGCTGGTCGTGGCGCACTACGCGGGCGCCTACCAGCACGTCCAGGGGTTCTTCGCCTACAACTGGGCCGAGCCCGTGCTGCTGACCCGGGGCGCCGACACGCTGAGCGTCCGCCGGGCCACCGCGGCCGCGGCCGGCCTGCTGGCCCTGTGGGTGGCACTGGCCCTGCTGACCCGGTGGCTGGCCCGGCGGTTCGCCGGCCGCTGGCGGTCGCGCTGGTGGTCGCCAGGGCGGTGGCGGGCCGCGGTGCTGCTGCCCATCCTGGCCGTGAACGTGTTCGCGCTGATCCAGATGACCAGCCGCATCATGGACGCGGGGACCCGGGACCAGCAGCCCAACTCGCTCGGCCTGATCACCGCGGCCGGCATCAGGCCGGGGGAGCGGGTGGTGCTGGACGACAGCATGTGGCCGGAGTGGGAATCCTGGGTTCCGCAGTCGTTCGAAATCTGGTGGACCCGCCTGGACATGGTGCAGGGCTCCCACGGGTCGCAGGCCACGCTGCCCGTCGGCACCACGGTGTTCGAGGTTGCCTGGCCGGCCGGGCGGACCGCCCCGCAGAGCTGGCCCCAGCACCCGCCGGGGTGGCACGTGGCGGCCAGCAACCGCGAGTACAGCTGGGTGGCCTGGCGCGGCCCCGCGGTGCGCTGACCCGGAAGGATCGTTGTCGGCGGACCCGGGAGGATCGTTATCCGCGGACCGCGCCGGCCTGCCGGGCCGCCTGCTCGACGGTGGCCCGGTAGCCGTCCCACCAGGCCTGGTCTCCGGGCGCCAGGTTGTCGTTGCCCGGCCGGTGGCCGGCCGCCCCGTCGATCGTCTCGCGGACGATGTCCGCATGGCCGGCGTGCCGGTCGGTCTCGGTGACCATGTG
>DASWVA010000662.1:0-2033 GCA_036401415.1 Streptosporangiaceae bacterium | reverse complement strand
CCCACGTCCACGGTCGGCACGGCCAGGCCGGCGGCCACGATCGGGCCGATGGTGGACCCGCTGCGCACGCCGCTCCGGTTGACGAAGTACTGCACCGGGACACCCGCCTGCTCGGTGGCGGCCAGGAACGCGGCCTGGGTCATGGCGGTGGTGCCGTAGTTGACGTTGGCGCTCACCTTGATCACCGGGCCGCCGCCGAGCGCGATCCAGTGACCCGGCTCGTGACGTTCGGGGTAGTTGGGGTGGGTGGCGTGGGTCATGTCCGCCGACACGTGCAGCGAGTTCGCCACGGCCCGAAGGAAGTCATCCCGGCCGCCGCCCCGGGCCAGCACGGACCGTTCCAGCTGGCGGCCCAGCCAGGCCCCGTCGGCCCCGGTGGCTGACCGGCTGCCGATCTCCTCGTGCTCGAACAGCACGACCGCGCTGACGTGCCCGGCCGCGGGCTCGGCGGCCACCCCGGCCAGCGCCGACACCGACGCGTACGAGCAGTTCAGGTCGTCCTGGCGCCCGGCGCTGACGAACTCTTCGTGCACGCCCGCCAGCGTGCCGCCGGTCAGGTCGAAGGTCACCACCTCATGGCTCAGCACGTTCTCCGCGGGGACGTCCAGCTCGGCGGCCAGGAAGCGCGCGAAACCGCCCGGGTCCGGATCGCCCAGCGACCACACCGGGACCAGGTGGCGCTGGGCGTCCAGCTTCAGCCCCTCACGAATCCCGGGGTCCAGGTGGATGGCCAGCTGAGGTATCCGCAGGATGGGGCGGTCCACCCGGATCAGGCGTACCTGCGGCCCGTCCGGCGTGCGCACCACCACCCGGCCCGCCAGCCCCAGATCCCGGTCCAGCCAGGAGTTGACCAGCGGCCCGCCGTAGACCTCCACCGCCAGCTGCCGGACGCCGGCGCTGCCGGTGTCCGGCCGCGGCTTGACCTTGAGCGCCGGGCTGTCGGTGTGCGCGCCGAGCAGCCGGAAACTCGTGCCGGCGGCCGCGCCGTCCGGTACCACCCAGGCGAACAGCGACCCGCCGTCGGTCACCACGTAGCGCCCGGGCCCGGACGGCCAGGCGCCGGTCAGGGCCAGCTCGGTGAAGCCGGCCGCGGTGAGCCGGCCGAGGGCCTGCGTGGCAGCGTGGTAAGGCGACGGCGAGGCGTCGATGAAGTCGATCAGGTCAAGGGCTGTGTCCCGGTCACTCATGGCCTCATCCTTGCCGATAACGTGACCGTGCACGCCCGGGTACGCCGAGACGAGGAACTGCCATGGGTAACAAGCGCTCGCTCACCCCGCTCGCGGCTGTAGCCGGGGGATTCATGGCCGGGGCCGTCGGCACGGTGGCCATGGACACCTACCTGTACCTGCGCTACCGGCGGTCCGGTGGCACCGACCGCCCGCTGGCCTGGGAGTTCCCCCCAGTGCAGAACTGGGAGCAGGCACCCGCGCCGGGCCAGGTGGCCAGGCGCGTGGTCGAGGGCTTCACCCAGAAGCCGCTCCCGGACCGCTACGCCAATCTGACCAGCACGATCATGCACTGGGGCTACGGCTCGGCCAACGGCGTCCCCTACGGTGTGGTGGCCGGCTCGCTGCGCCGCCCGAACCCGGCTGCCGGCCTGCCGTTCGGGGTCGTGGTCTGGCTGACCGGCTACGCCGTGCTCCCGCTCGGCGGGCTGTACCAGCCCATCTGGAAGTACGACGTCAAGACCCTGGCCGGGGACCTCAGCGGCCACCTGGTCTTCGGCGCAGCCACCGGCACTGCCTTCTGGCTGTTCACCAGGCTCTTCTAGGCGGGGCCCGGAGCCCACCGCCCACCCCGGCCCCTCAGTCGCCGCGGACGTGATTGCCCCAGCGCAGGAACAAGGTCAGCCCGAGGATGACCACGGTCACCCCGCCCCCCATCTCCAGGATGTGCAGGCCACCGGGGGAATCGACCGCCTCTTCCGCGAACGTGACCGCCAGGACCAGCACGATCATGGAGACGACCCGGCTCTTCAGCTCGTTGAGGTCGTGCATGGCCAGCCAGCCGGGCAGCACGTCCACCCCGCCGGG
>DASWVA010000661.1:0-1883 GCA_036401415.1 Streptosporangiaceae bacterium | reverse complement strand
GTCCCGCTCCACACCGCCTGGGCGGCCAGCCGCTCCGCCGCCCGCCGTGACGTACTGTCTGGTGCGAGCCCCAGCACCTGGTCAGAACTCCATCGGGCGGCCACGTCGGTCACGTTATCCGCTGCCAGCGACAATAGGCGCAGCCTGTGTCACGCGGCCGGATCGCCCGCTTCTTCACCGCGCCTATGCTCGCATCTGCCGGGCCCGGGCGGCCCGGTGAAGGCGGCGCCAGGAAAGGCGGGGCCTCATGGGGATGCCGCTCAAAGCCGGGCTGGTCCGCAGCCGGCCGCCTGCGGAACGGGCCAGCCTGCGGATGGTGGCCGGCTACATCCGGCCGCACTGGCGGGCGCTGCTGGCGGGCGGCCTGCTCAGCCTGGCCACCGGGGCCACCGGGCTGCTGCTGCCGCTGGTGGTGCGGGCGCTCATCGACGGGCTGTCCCACCACCGCGGCCTCACCGTCCTCATCGCGGCGCTGTGCCTGCTGATGCTGGCCGACGCGGCGCTCGGCTCGGCCGGCAACTACGTGCTGCTGCGCACCGGGGAGACGATCACACTGACCGCGCGGCTGGGCCTGGTGGCGCGGCTGCTGCGCATCACGGTCGCCGCGCTGGACCGCAGCGAGCCCGGCGATCTGATGGCCCGGGCCACGGTGGACACCACGCTGCTGCGCAACGCGGTCACCAACGCGGTGGTGCCCGGCGTTGTCGGCCTGCTCACCACGGTGGCCGCGCTGGTGGCCATGGGGCTCGTCGACAGTTTGCTGCTGCTGGCCACGCTGGGCGCGGTCGCCTGCATCGGGGTCATGGAGGGCCTGGTCCTGCCCCGCATCGGCCGGGCCACCCGCCGGGCGCAGGAGGCCGTCGGCGCGATGACCGCCGCGCTGGAGCGGATCTTCGGCGCGTTCCGCACGGTCAAGGCGGCCGGGGCCGGGGCGCGGGAGGAAGCCCACGTGCGCGAGGCCGCGCAGCAGGCCTGGCGGGCCAGCCTGCGGGCCGACTTCTGGCAGGCGGTGGTGGGCAACACCACCGAGCTGGCCACCCAGTTCGCGTTCCTGGCCGTGCTGGCCACCGGCGCGGCCCAGGTGGCCACGCACGCGATCAGCGTGGGGACGCTGGTCGCGTTCCTGATGTACATCCTGTTCCTGATGGGCCCCATCAACCAGGTGGTCAGCGCGCTCACCCAGTACCAGGTGGGCGCGGCCGGCCGGCTGCCCGATGGCCTGGACACGTTCATCGGGCACCGCGGCACCCGGTTGTCCGGCGGCGAGCGTCAGCGGGTGGCCATTGCCCGCGCCTTGCTCCGGCGGCCCCGGCTGCTCCTCCTCGACGAGGCCACCTCCCAGCTCGACGCGATCAACGAGGCCGCGCTGCGCGACACCGTCTCCGCCATCGCCCAGCGCATTACCGTCCTGGTCGTCGCGCACCGGCTGTCCACCGTGACCATGGCCGACCGCATCATCGTCATGGACGCCGGCCGCGTCCAGGCCACCGGCACCCACGCCGAGCTCGTCGCGGCCAGCCCCCTCTACGCCGAGCTGGCCGCCACCCAGTTCCTGGCCACCGCGGCCCCCGGCAACTGATCCGCCCAGCCCCCGGCCCTACTGGCGGGACATGTTGGGCGCGTTGGACCGGAGCACGAACTTCTGGATCTTCCCGGTCGCGGTCTTGGGCAGCTCGTCCACGAACGTCACTCCCCGCGGGGCCTTGAAGTGGGCCAGACGGTCCCGCGTGAAGCTGATCAGATCTTCCCCGCTCACCTGCTCCCCGTCCCGCAGGACCACGAACGCGTGCGGCGTCTCGCCCCAGCGCTCGTCCGGCAGCCCCACGATCGCGGCCTCGTTCACCGCCGGGTGGCGCAGGATCACGCCTTCTACTTCGATCGAG
>DASWVA010000660.1:0-10060 GCA_036401415.1 Streptosporangiaceae bacterium | reverse complement strand
CAGCACCTCCACCTCGACGTCGTGCCGCGTGCGCAGGCTGGCCGCCAGTTCGTGCAGGCGGTCCTCGCGCCGGGCGACCAGGACCACCGCGCAGCCGCCGGCCGCGAGCAGCCGGGCGAAGCTGGCTCCGATTCCGCTGGACGCCCCGGTGATCAGAGCCGAGCGGTAGCCGTGACGCATGTGACTGCTGGGGCTCAGGGGGCTTGCGGGGCCTGCGGGGCGGGCCGGGCTTGCGGGAGGGGTGGGAGCGGCGGGGCTCATGCGGGTGGGGTGGCGGGGGGCAACTTCCGGCCACCAGCTTGCGGAGGGCCTGGGCCGCGGCGGCGTCCCGTTCGGCCTGGGTGACCAGGGCGCCGGCCAGCGCGACGGTCCAGTCACCGACCGGGACCGGGGTGCGGGACAGCACCACCCCGCGCACCTCGCGGCAGATCTCCGCCGCGGGCCGCCCGTGCTGCACGCTGAGCGTGAGCACCTGGTCATCCAGCCGGACCACGACCTTGGTCACCGTGCCCGGGCGCCCCTTCATCCGGTCCGACATCGAGCGGTCCCGCTCCACCACGACCGTGCCGGGCGGCAGCGCCTCGCTCAGCGACTCGGTGAGGACCCGGGCGTAGACGGCCACGTCGGCGCTGTCGGCCCTCAGCGCCGCAGTGACCATGTCCAGGTCCACGCCGGAGCCGGACGAGGGCTCAAGCTCGTGTTCCCCGCTCATTTCACTTCCCACTGAACGTCGCCTTTCCGGGGCCGTTGGCGTTGAAACTGCGCAGGCCGTCCTGGCCGTCCTGGGTGGCGAACAGGCTGGTGAAATGCAGCCGCTCGATCTCCAGGCCGGCGTCGAGGTCCACGTCCTGCCCCGCGTCGATGGCCTGCTTGGCCGCCCGCAGGGCCAGCGGCGCGCCGCCCACGTAGCGGGCCGCCAGTTCCCGCGCGGCCGGGTACACCTCGGCGTCCGGCACCACCCGGTCGGCCAGGCCGATGGCCAGGGCCTCGGTCGCGTCCACGAACCGGCCGCTGTACACCAGGTCCTTGGCCCGGGCCACCCCGATCAGCCGGGGCAGCCGCTGGGTGCCGCCCGCCCCGGGGATGATGCCCAGCATGATCTCGGGCTGGCCGACCCGGGCGCTCTCACCGAGGACGCGGAAGTCCGCGCACAGGGCCAGCTCCAGGCCGCCGCCGAGCGCGTAACCGGTGACCGCGGCCACGACCGGCTTGGGGATGCGGGCCACCGCCTTGAACGCGGCCTGGATGCCCGCGGCCAGGTCCATGATCTCGTCCGGGCGGGCCGCCGACATCTCCTTGACGTCGGCGCCGGCCGCGAAGATCTCCGGCCCGCCGTACAGGATGACGGCCCGGGTCCCGGGGTCGGCGCTGACCTCGGCCGCGGCCGCGCCGATCTCCCGCTGCACCTGGCCGTTGAGCGCGTTCATCTTCGGCCGGTCCAGCCGGATGGTCGCGATGCCCGCTTCGCTCTCCACGCGGACGAAGTCACCCATGACTGCCTCCTACTAGCTCCGGCGTCCGGTGTCCAGCCTCTCAGCCGGGGCCGGCCCGCCTCAGCGCAGGTCGCCGTTGGTCAGGCCGGCCGGCGCCTCTGGCGCGGTGACCAGGCCGAGCTCGGCCCGGCTGGCCAGCAGGGGGTGCTGGGGCAGCACCCGGACCGTGTAGCCGAACGGCCCGGGCTGGGCCAGCTCGATCGCGCCGGAGTAGCGGACCACGGCCGGGTCGCCGTCGCTGGCCACGACCGGGTCGGGCGACAGCGGCAGGTACGACGGGTCGACCAGCTCGTCGTGGTCGTCGGCCTGGCCGTAGACCACCTCGACGCACACGTCGTCCGGGCTGAGCTCGCCCACGGCCACCGCCACCCGGATGGTGAGCGGCGAGCCCAGCCGGGGTTCGCCCGCGTCCGCCTCGACGTGGTCGATGCGCACGGACGGCCAGGCCGCCTCGACCCGGCGCTTCCACCCGGCCAGGTCCCGGGCGGACTGGAACGAGCCGCCGTCGGCCAGCTTCCGGCCCGCGGCCGTGGCCGGGGCGTACAGCGTGGTCACGTACTCGCGGACCATCCGCTCGGCCGGGACCCGGGGACCGAGCACCCGCAGCGTGTGGCGGATCATCTCCACCCAGCCCACGGGCACGCCGGTGTCATCGGCGTCGTAGAACAGCGGCGCCACCGAGTGGCCGAGCAGCTCGTACAGCGCGGACGCCTCCAGCTCGTCACGCCGGTCCGGGTCGGGCACGCCGTCCGCGGACGGGATCTCCCAGCCGTTGGCGCCGTCGAACCACTCGTCCCACCAGCCGTCCCGCACGGACAGGTTCAGGCCGCCGTTCAGCGCGGCCTTCATGCCGGACGTGCCGCACGCCTCCAGCGGGCGGAGCGGGTTGTTCAGCCAGACGTCGCAGCCGCGGACCAGCGAGCGGGCCATCTCCATGTCGTAGTCGGGCAGGAACACGATCCGGGCGCGGACCCGGGGGTCGTCGGTGAACCGGACCATCTGCTGGATCAGCCGTTTGCCCCCCTCGTCGGCGGGGTGGGCCTTGCCCGCGATGATGATCTGGATCGGGCGGTCGGCGTCCAGCAGCAGCTCCATCAGCCGCTCCTGGTCGTGCAGCATCAGCGTCAGCCGCTTGTAGGACGGCACCCGGCGGGCGAACCCGATGGTCAGCGTGTCCGGGTCGAGCACGTCGTCGATCCAGGTCAGCTCGGCCTCGCTGGCCCCGCGCTGCCTGGCTGAGGCCCGCAGGCGCTGGCGCGCGTCGGCCACCAGCTCGGCCCGCTGGGCGCGGCGGGCGGCCCAGATCCGGTCGGCGGGCAGGTCGGCGACCCGCTCCCAGTCCCAGTTGCCGCCCGCGGTGAGCACCTCGGGGCCCGGGTCGGCCAGCTCCAGGAAGCCGGGGCCGACCCAGGTGGCCGGGTGCACGCCGTTGGTGACCGAGCCGATCGGCACCTCGGCCTCTTCGAAGCCGGGCCACAGGCCGGAGAACATCTCCCGGCTGACCTCGCCGTGCAGCAGGCTCACGCCGTTGACCCGCTGGGCCAGCCGCATGCCCATCACGGCCATGTTGAACACGTGCGGGTCACCGCCGGGGTAGGTCTCGGCGCCGAGGGCCAGCACGCGGTCCAGCGGCAGCTCGGGCTCGGAGGTGTCCTTGCCGAAGTGAGCCTCGATCAGGTCGCGGGGGAACCGGTCGATGCCCGCCGGGACCGGGGTGTGCGTGGTGAACACGGTGCCGGCCCGGACCGCCTCCAGCGCGTCGTCGAAGCTCAGGCCCTGGCCCATGTAGGCCCGGATGCGCTCCAGGCCGAGGAAGCCCGCGTGGCCCTCGTTGGTGTGGAACACCTCGGGCGCGGCGTGCCCGGTGATGGCGCAGAAGGCCCGCACCGCGCGGACGCCGCCCACCCCGAGCAGCAGCTCCTGGCGCAGCCGGTGCTCGGTGCCGCCCCCGTACAGCCGGTCGGTGACCTCGTACAGGGCCGGCTCGTTCTCCTCCACGTAGGAATCGAGCAGCAGCAGCGGGACCCGGCCCACCCGGGCCAGCCACACCTGGGCGCTCAGGGTCTGGCCCTCCGCCAGGCCCACGGTGACGTGGACCGGCGCCCCGCCGGTCTCGCGGAGCAGCTCGAGCGGCAGCCCGTTCGGGTCGCTGGCCGGGTACCGCTCACGCTGCCAGCCGTCCGCGGACAGCGACTGGGTGAAGTAGCCGTGCCGGTACAGCAGGCCCACGCCGATCAGCGGCACGCCCAGGTCGCTGGCCGCCTTGAGGTGGTCCCCGGCCAGGATGCCGAGGCCGCCGGAGTACTGCGGCAGCACCTCGGTGATGCCGTACTCGGGCGAGAAGTAGGCGACCGCCGACGGCGCCGCCACCAGCTCGGCCTGGCCGTCCTGGACCCGCTGGAACCAGCGCGGGCCGGTCAGGTAGCCGTCCAGGTCCCGCGCGGCAGCGTCGAGGCGGTCCAGGAAACCCTGGTCCGCAGCCAGCGCGGCGAGCTTCTCCGGGCGCAGGGCACTGATCATGGCGATGGGGTCGCCGCCCGAGGCCGCCCAGGCCGCCGGGTCGATCGACGCGAACAGCTCGGCGGTCTCCGGGTGCCAGGACCAGCGGAGGTTGAGCATGAGCTCGCGCAGCGGCGCCAGCGGCTCGGACAGCACGGTGCGAACGGTGAACCGGCGAATGGCTTTCACGAAGTGTGACCCTAGTGTGTCCGCGCCGCGGGGCGGGAACCGGGCGGAAATTCCCGTCTCCGTGATGAACGGTGCATACGTCCTGGCCGGGCCGGCTTCGTTAAGGGTTTGTAACGCGCCGCCGCACGCGCCGCACCAGGCCTCAAACGTCTCAGCGGGATCGTTAGACCATGAAAAATCCTCCCCCGGGGCGAGCGGTCAGCGATGTTATTGACCAGGGCGGGTACCGCACTGGCATGGTGACCAGCACGCTCGATACCGTGACTGCCGTGATCGGACGAATTCCCATTTTCGACGTCCAGCCGGCGGTGGATGGCGGCCGGTACCCGGCCAAGTCGGTGGCCGGCGAGACCTTCCCGGTGAGCGCGATCGTGTTCCGCGAGGGGCACGGCGCGGTGGCCGCGGCGGTGGTGCTGCGGGACCCGGACGGCGGCAACCTGCCGCTGGAGATGATGCACCTGCTCGCGCCGGGGACCGACCGGTGGGGCGCCGAGGTGGCGGCGACCCGCCCGGGGAACTGGTCGTTCCGGGTCGAGGCGTGGTCGGACCCGATCGCCGACTGGCATCATGAGGCTGGCATCAAGGTGCCCCGCGACCAGGACGTCGAGCTGGTGATGGCCGAGGGCGCGATCCTGTTCGACCAGGCGTCCAAGTCGATCATCCGGTCAACCCGGGTCCGGCTCCCCGGGGCCGGAGCGGGCGGGCCGGAGCAGGCGGGGCCGGGCGGGGAAGAACAGGCGGGGCCGGGCGGGGAAGAACAGGACGCGCCGGTCACCGACAAGCAGCTGGCCCCGGACGTCGTCCGGGCCGCACTGGCCGAGGTGGCCCAGATGCTGCGCGACCCCCGGCTGACCCCATGGGACCGGCTGGCCGCGACCCGGCAGCCCGGCGTGACCCGGATGCTGGCCGCCTACCCGCTGCGCAAGCTGGTCACCCGGTCCCGCCGGATGCCGCTGGTGGTGGACCGGGAGCGGGCGCTCTACAGCGCGTGGTATGAGTTCTTCCCGCGCTCCGAAGGCGTGCAGATCGACCCGATAGGCCGGCGTGAGCCGGTGTCCGGCACGCTGCGGACGGCCGCGCGCCGGCTCGACGCGGTGGCCGGGATGGGCTTCGACGTGGTGTACCTGCCGCCCATCCACCCGATCGGGACCGCGTTCCGCAAGGGCCGGAACAACACCCTGGACCCGCAGCCGGGCGACCCGGGGTCGCCGTGGGCCATCGGCGCGGCCGAAGGCGGCCACGACTCGATCCACCCGGACCTGGGCACCTTCGGCGACTTCGACGACTTCGTGGCCCGCACCCGGGAACTGGGAATGGAGGTCGCGCTGGACTTCGCGCTGCAGGCCTCGCCCGACCACCCGTGGGTGTCCGAGCACCCGGAGTGGTTCACCACCCGGGCCGACGGGACGATCGCGTACGCGGAGAACCCGCCCAAGAAGTACCAGGACATCTACCCGGTCAACTTCGACAACGACCCGGAAGGGATCTACGCCGAGTCGCTGCGGGTGCTGCGGCGGTGGATGGACCACGGCGTGCGGATCTTCCGGGTCGACAACCCGCACACCAAGCCGCTGTCGTTCTGGGAGCGGCTGCTGGGCGAGATCCACGCCACCGACCCGGACGTGCTGTTCCTGGCCGAGGCGTTCACCCGGCCGGCGATGATGCGCGCGCTGGCCATGGTCGGCTTCCACCAGTCGTACACCTACTTCACCTGGCGGACGCACGCCGACGAGCTCACCGAGTACCTGCGTGAACTGTCCTCGGAGACCGCGGCCTACATGCGGCCGAACTTCTTCCCCAACACGCCCGACATCCTGCACGAATATCTGCAGCACAGCGGGGCGGGCGGGTTCAAGATCCGGGCGGTGCTGGCCGCCATGCTGTCGCCGTCCTGGGGTATCTACTCCGGGTATGAATTGTGCGAGAACGTCCCGGTGCGCCCCGGCAGCGAGGAGTACCTGGATTCGGAAAAGTACCAGTACCGCCCGCGGGACTGGGACCGGGCGGCCCGGGAGAATCTCGGCATCGCGCCCTACATCACGGCGCTGAACCGCATCCGTAAAGCCCACCCGGCGCTGCACCGGCTGCGTAACCTACGCTTTCATACTGTCGATCAGCCGGATTGGCTCGCATTCTCCAAGAGCGTCACCCCGCAGGAGGAGACGGGCCGGCCCGGCGGAGCAGGCTACGGCGGCACAGCAGCCGACACCGTACTGGTGGTCGTGAACCTCGACCCGCACCAGGCGCGTGAGGCCACCGTCCGGCTGGACCTGCCGGCACTGGGGATGGACTGGGGCGCGGAGTTCACCGTCACCGATGAGCTCAGCGGCCAGTCCTACCGATGGGGGC
This sequence comes from Streptosporangiaceae bacterium, assembly GCA_036401415.1. Lineage (GTDB taxonomy): Bacteria > Actinomycetota > Actinomycetes > Streptosporangiales > Streptosporangiaceae > Bog-532. Next base: position 3,530 of record DASWVA010000660.1, on the reverse strand, counting down.
AGGCCAACTACGTGCGCCTCGATCCGTCCTACCACCCCGCGCACGTCTTCACGGTCCGGCCAAGATGAGCGGCACCGTGAGGCCGGCCGGAGCGGTCCCCGGACCTGATCGGCCTGGACAGTAACGCACAGCTCACAGCAGGAGAACCAGTCGTGACAGAGCCTGGCGCGGCCAGCGACCACAGCGCGGTCACCGCTCAGATGGGCGGATTCCCGTCGCCTCCCGGCGAGCCGGTACCCGATCCGTTCTCCTTCGACCGCCCGCGTGACCCGGAATGGTACAAGCGGGCGGTGTTCTACGAGGTCCTGATCCGCGGCTTCGCCGATTCCAGCGGCAACGGCACCGGCGACCTGAACGGGCTGACCTCCAGGCTGGACTACCTGCAGTGGCTCGGCATCGACTGCATCTGGCTGCTGCCGATCTATGAGTCCCCGCTGAAGGACGGCGGGTACGACATCTCCGACTTCATGAAGGTGCTGGACGACTACGGCACCATCGGCGACTTCGTGGAGATGGTGGAGGAGGCCCACCAGCGGGGCATCCGGGTCATCGCCGACCTGGTCATGAACCACACCAGCGACCAGCACCCGTGGTTCCAGGCCTCCCGGTCCGACCCGGACGGGCCGTTCGGCGACTTCTACGTGTGGTCGAACAACGACGACAAGTACGGCGAGGCCCGGATAATCTTCGTCGACACCGAGCAGTCGAACTGGACCTACGACCCGGTACGCGGGCAGTACTACTGGCACCGGTTCTTCTCCCACCAGCCCGACCTGAACTTCGAGAACCCGGCCGTGGCCGACGCCATGATCGAGGTGCTCCGGTTCTGGCTGGACCTCGGCATCGACGGGTTCCGGCTGGACGCGGTGCCCTACCTGTACGAGCGCGAGGGCACCAACTGCGAGAACCTCAAGGAGACGCACGAGTACCTGAAGCGGATCCGGGCCGAGATCGACCGGCTCTACCAGGACCGGGTGCTGCTGGCCGAGGCCAACCAGTGGCCGGCCGACGTGGTCGAGTACTTCGGCGACCCCACCACCGGCGGCGACGAGTGCCACATGGCCTTCCACTTCCCGCTGATGCCGCGCATCTTCATGGCCGTCCGGCGGGAGCAGCGCTACCCGATCTCGGAGATCATGGCGCAGACCCCGCAGATCCCGTCCGGCTGCCAGTGGGGCATCTTCCTGCGCAACCACGACGAGCTGACGCTCGAGATGGTCACCGACGACGAGCGCGACTACATGTACACCGAGTACGCCAAGGATCCCCGGATGAAGGCCAACATCGGGATCCGGCGACGGCTCGCACCGCTGCTCGAGAACGACCGGAACCAGCTGGAGCTGTTCACCGCGCTGCTGCTGTCCCTGCCCGGCTCGCCGGTGCTGTACTACGGCGACGAGATCGCCATGGGCGACAACATCTGGCTCGGCGACCGGGACGGCGTGCGCACCCCCATGCAGTGGACGCCGGACCGCAACGGCGGCTTTTCCACCTCCGACCCGCAGCGGCTGTACCTGCCGCCGATCATGGACCCGATCTACGGCTACCAGGCGCTGAACGTGGAGTCGCAGACCCGCAACTCCGGCTCGTTCCTGCACTGGACCCGGCGCATGATCGAGATCCGCAAGCGGCACCCGGTGTTCGGCACCGGCGTGTTCGAGGAACTGGTGTCGTCCAACCCCAGCGTGCTGGCGTTCGTCCGGATGACACCGGACACCGACCCGGGCGACGACGGGTCGGACATGATCTTGTGCGTCAACAATCTGTCCCGCTTCCCGCAGCCGGTCGAGCTGGACCTGCGGCGGTTCCGCGGGGTGACCCCGGTGGAGTGCATGGGCGGGGTCACGTTCCCCCGCATCGGGGACCTGAACTACCTGCTCACCCTGCCCGGGCACGGCTTCTACTGGTTCCAGCTGCACTCCGCGCGGGAGGATCACGACCACTGAGCGGGGGATGAGAACGTGACCTGTAGCCTGTGGTGCCATCCAAACCGCCGCCCGATACCTCCCGGCACACTCGTTTACCGGGGGGTTTCACGGGACCCTTCAGGGGGAGTGGGTATGTCAAGGTGATGAGACTCGAGGATGCGCTCGCGCCCTGGCTGCAGGAGCAGCGGTGGTTCGCGGGCAAGGGCCGGCCCCTCCGTGACCTGGCGGTAGTCGCTGACACCGAGGTCGTGGCGGGCGATCCCGCGTTGCGGCACCTGATGATCCTGGTCTCTCATGGCGCCTCCGCCGACCACTATCAGCTCCTGGTCGGCCTGCGGCGCGACCTGCCCGGCTGGCTGGAACACGTCCGGATCGGCACGCTGGACGACGGACGGCACGTGTACGACGCGCTGCACGATCCGGAGCTGACCCGCCACCTGTTGCGGGCCATCGCCGGGCAGGCGACCATCGGGTCGCTGACCTTCCACCATGAGCCGGCCGCGCAGATCGACACCGAACTGGACAGCATCGTGCTGACCGCGGAGCAGAGCAACACCAGCCTGGTCTACGGGGAGGAGTCGATCCTCAAGGTGTTCCGCCGGGTCTTTGCCGGGCCGAACCCGGACCTGGAGGTCACGTCCGCGCTCAACCGGCTGGGCTCGCCGCACATCGCCGAGCCGTACGGCTCGATCGAGACGACGATGGAGGGGGTGACCACCACACTGGCCATCTTGTCCAAGTACCTGCGGACCGCCACCGACGGCTGGACGCTCGCCGCGACCAGCGTCCGCGACCTGTACGCCCGCGACCTGTACGACAGCGGCACGGTGAGCGCGGCCGACGCCGGCGGTGACTTCTCCGGCGAGGCGCACCGGCTGGGCGCGGCCACCGCCGAGGTGCACCGCAACCTGGCCGAGGCGTTCGGGACCGACGAGCTGTCCCCGGACGAACTGCACGAGATGGCCGAGCAGATGTACCGCCGGCTCGACCTGGCCGCGGCGGCCGTACCCGACCTGGCCCGGTTCGTGGACATGATCGGTCACGCCTACTCCGCCCTGGCCAAGATCCACGAGCCGGTGCCCGCCCAGCGGGTGCACGGCGACTACCACCTGGGCCAGGTCATGCGCACGGACTCAGGCTGGATCCTGCTCGATTTCGAAGGCGAGCCGGCCACCCCGCTGGCGCAGCGGCGGGCCCGGTCCTCCCCGCTGCGGGACGTGGCCGGGATGCTGCGGTCGTTCGACTACGCGGCCCGGTTCCAGCTGCTGACCAACCCCGACGCCGCGCAGCTGCACGGCGTGGCCCGGGAGTGGAGCCGGCGCAACAGCACCGCGTTCTGCGCCGGGTACGCCGACGCCGGCGGCCTCGACCCGGTGGCCAACGACGTGCTGCTGCGCGCGCTGACGCTGGACAAGGCAGTGTACGAAGTAATGTACGAGGCCAGGCACCGCCCGTCCTGGCTGCAGATTCCTCTGGAGTCCCTGGCGGACTTTCCCGACTGACCCGGAATGCGGTCTTCTGACATGCCACCTTCTTCTCCCACCTCTCCCGCGTCCGCGGGGTCTCCGGCGTCTGCCGGGCAGGCGTTCCCGGCGGCCGACA